>NZ_JBKKKY020000001.1:0-125307 GCF_046613545.2 Aphanothece microscopica RSMan92
ATGGAGTTCATCCACATCTGCGACCGCCTCGATTTCCACAACATCGTGGTGTCGATGAAGGCCTCCCGTGCCCCGGTGATGCTGGCCGCCTACCGGATGATGGCCGACCGCATGGATGCCGAGGGGTTCCCTTACCCGCTGCACCTGGGGGTCACCGAGGCGGGCGACGGCGACTACGGCCGCATCAAGAGCACCGCCGGCATCGCCACCCTGCTGGCCGAGGGCCTGGGGGACACCATCCGCGTGTCGCTCACCGAGGCGCCGGAGAAGGAGATCCCCGTCTGCTACTCAATTCTGCAGGCGCTGGGGCTGCGCAAGACGATGGTGGAGTACGTGGCTTGCCCCAGCTGCGGCCGCACCCTCTTCAACCTGGAGGAGGTGCTGCACAAGGTGCGCTCCGCCACCGCCCACCTCACGGGTCTGGACATCGCCGTGATGGGCTGCATCGTCAATGGCCCCGGCGAGATGGCCGATGCCGACTACGGCTACGTGGGCAAGACCCCCGGCACCATCTCCCTCTACCGCGGCCGGGAGGAGATCCGGCGGGTGCCCGAGGCCGAGGGGGTGGAGGCCCTGATCGCCCTGATCCGGGAGGACGGGCGCTGGGTCGATCCCTGATCCGCCCTGACGACGGTTATCCAGCCCGTGGGTTCGCCGTTCGGGGGCGCTAGCTTGAAGCTCAGTTAGCCGGGCCTGCAAGGCTCTACGAGATGGGCAGCGCACGCACCAGCCTGATCGTGCTGGTCGGACTTGGTGCCTGCGCAGCCACGGCGGTCGTGGCGCGCGAGGCGGTCACGCCCCCCGGGGGGACCAGCCGCATCACCGACAGTCCGAAGGAGGTGATCGACCAGACCTGGCAGATCGTCTTCCGTGACTATCTGGACATCAACGGCAAGTACACCCCGGATCAGTGGCGCAAGTTGCGCAAAGACGTGCTCGCCAAGAGTTACGACACCCCCAAGGATGCCTACGAGGCCATCCGCGGCATGCTCGGCACCCTGGATGACCCGTACACCCGTTTCCTGGATCCGCGCGAATTCAAGGAGATGCAGATCGACACCTCCGGGGAGCTCTCCGGGGTGGGAATCCAGCTGAGTCTCGACAAGGACACCAAGGACCTGGTCGTGGTGGCCCCCATCGAGGGATCGCCGGCCTCCCGGGCCGGGGTGCAGCCCAAGGATGTGATCACCGCCATCGACGGGAAGAGCACCAAGGGGATGAGCACCGAGGATGCGGTCAAGCTCATCCGCGGCCAGGCCGGCACCACGGTGACGCTCACCCTGCGCCGCAAGTCCCAGGTCCTGGAACTCCCGCTGGTGCGAGACCGGATTGAACTCCATGCGGTCGACCACCAGATCAACGCCACCCCTGATGGGGTGAAGGTGGGCTACATCCGTCTCAAGCAGTTCAACGCCAACGCCACCAAGGACATGCGCCTGGCGGTGAGGGATCTGGAGGAGAAGGGCGCCCAGGGCTATGTGCTCGACCTGCGCAGCAATCCCGGCGGCCTGCTGGGCGCCAGTGTGGAGATTGCCCGCCAGTGGCTCAATGAGGGCACGATCGTGTCCACCAAGACCCGCAACGGCATCACCGATGTCAAGCGGGCCACCGGCCGCGCCCTCACGGACAAACCGCTGGTGGTGCTGGTGAACGAGGGCTCGGCCAGCGCCAGTGAGATTCTCTCCGGTGCCCTGCAGGACAACAAGCGCGCCGTGCTGGTCGGTCAGAAGACCTTCGGCAAGGGCCTCGTGCAGTCCGTACGTGGCCTCTCGGATGGTTCCGGCATGACCGTGACCATCGCCAAGTACCTCACCCCCCGGGGCCGGGACATCCACAAGCACGGGATCGATCCCGACGTGCCCGCCAAGATGACGGAGCAGGAGGCCCAGCGCCTGCGCCTGGAGGACCTGGGTACGGCCAAGGACACCCAGTACCGCGTGGCCGAATCGACCCTGCGCAAGCGTCTTCAGGCGACCAACACCGTGGGTCGCTCCTACAACCCCGCCAGCACGAACCTGCCGGCCGCCCTGGGCGCCTCGGCCCGGCCGTCCAACTGACGCCTCGGCCGCCTCTGACGTGCTGACCAAATCGGAGACGACCCCTGCGCAGGCCGGCCCCTCGATCTGGGCCTCGAAGCCCTGGTGGTGTCAGCCCTGGAGCATCGTGCTCACCGGCATGGCCGTTCCCACGGCGAGCTGGGTGACCCTGCACCGCTGGTGGATCACCGTGCCTCTGGCGGTTGGCGTGCTGCTCTGGTGGTGGCTGTTTCTGTTGGTCGTGCCGGCGGCCTACCGGCGGGGCGAACTCGAACCACAGGAAGGTCCACCGGCCTGATGCACGGGTGCCTGATGGAAGGGTTCCCGGCCTCTGGAACGGCTGATCCGGTCGGCTCAGGCGACGGGCTGCATCAGGCCGCCACCCGGATGGGAGTCGTCGTCGTCGTTGTTTTCACCGGGGGTGCTGAGCAGGGCGTAGAGACCCAGGACGAGGCAGCTCAGGACCATGCCGATCAGGCCGATATCCGAAGAGAGGCCGGCTCCTGTCGTCATCACCTCACCCATGCCGGCCCGTTCATAAAACTCTCAGGATCGTAACGAAGGTTTGCGCTCTTTGGGGGCGCTCCGGCGGCATCAGACCGTCAGCACCGCCTCGTTCTGGGCTGAGGCCTGCTCCGCCCGCTGGGCATCGGTGAGGCCATCGCTGCCGGGGATCTGCTCGGCCATGGCCTTGAGCCAGGTCATCAGCTCCTCCACCTGCTTCTCCATCGGCAGCACCGCCAGGCCCCGGGCCAGCACCTTGGCGGTGCTGCCCGCTCCGGCCTGGTACACGAGCCTGCCGTGCAGATGCTGGGGCAATCCCTGGCGCAGCAGCCGGAAGGCCGGTTCCTCCATCGGCGTCTCCAGGGCGATGTTGGGTTTCTCGGGCTTGATGCGCGAGAAGCCGCAGCGCCTGGCCAGCAGCTTCAGCTCCATCAGCTGCAGCAGGGAGATCACCGGTGCGGGGATGGCCCCGTAGCGGTCCACCCAGCCGGTGGCCAGCTCCAGCAGCGCCACGGAGCTGTCGCAGTCGGCGGCTGCCCGGTAGGCGGCCATCTTCTCGTCGTTTTCGGTGATCCAGTCGCCGGGGATGAAGGCCGTGATCGGCAGGTCGATCTGGGTGTCGTCGACCGCCGGGATGTCCTGACCCTGGATCTCGGCGAGCGATTCCTGCAGCATCTCCATGTAGAGGTCGAAGCCGATGGCCTCCATCTGGCCGCTCTGCTCCACCCCCAGCAGGTTGCCCACGCCGCGGATCTCCATGTCGCGCATGGCCAGCTGGTAGCCGCTGCCCAGCTGGGCGAATTCCTGGATGGCCCGCAGCCGCTGCCGCGCCGCCTCGCTCAGGGAGGCATCACCGGGATAGAACAGCCAGGCATGGGCCTGGATGCCGCTGCGGCCCACCCGGCCGCGCAGCTGGTAGAGCTGGGCCAGGCCGAACCTGTGGGCGTCCTCGATCAGGATCGTGTTGACCCGCGGGATGTCCAGGCCGCTCTCCACGATCGTGGTGCAGAGCATCAGATCGGCTTCGCCGGCATTGAAGGCCACCATGGCGCTCTCCAGCTCCCCCTCGGCCATCTGGCCGTGGGCCACCAGCAGCCGCAGGCCGGGGATCATCAGCCGCAGTCCCTCGGCCACCTCCTCGATGCCCTCCACCCGCGGCACCACGTAGAAGATCTGGCCGCCGCGGTCGAGCTCCTGGCGGATGGCGCTGCGCACCGCCTCCTCATCCAGGGCGGCCAGGTGGGTCTTGATCGGGCGGCGCAGCGGCGGCGGCGTGGTGATCAGGCTCATCTCGCGCACGCCCGAGAGGCTCATGTACAGCGTGCGGGGGATCGGCGTGGCGCTGAGGGTGAGCACGTCCACGTCCTTGCGGAGCGCCTTGATCTTCTCCTTCTGGTTCACGCCGAAGCGCTGTTCCTCGTCCACCACCAGCAGGCCCAGCTGCTTGAACGTGGTGCTCTTGCCCAGCAGCTGGTGGGTGCCCACCACCACATCCACCGTGCCCGCCGCCAACCCCTCCTGGATCACCTTGCGTTCGCCGGCGGTGCGGAAGCGGTTCAGCAGGTTCACCTTCACCGGATAGGGGGCGAAACGCTCCGAGAGGGAGCGCCAGTGCTGCTGGGCCAGCACGGTGGTGGGGGCGAGCATCGCCACCTGTTTGCCCGCCGTCACGGCCTTGAAGATGGCGCGGATCGCCACTTCGGTCTTGCCGAAACCCACATCGCCGCACACCAGCCGGTCCATCGGCTGGGGCCGCTCCATGTCGCGCTTCACCTCGGCGATCGCCTTCACCTGATCCGGGGTGGGCTCGTAGGGGAAGGAGTCCTCCAGCTCGTTCTGCCAGGGGCCGTCGGGGGGGAACGGGAAGCCAGGAGCCTGGTGACGCTCCGCATAGAGCTTGACCAGATCGAGCGCCACCTTGCGCACCGCCTTGCGGGCCCGCTCCTTGGCCTTGCTCCAGGCCGTGCCGCCCATCCGGTTGAGGTCCGGCGGGTTGTCGCTGGTGGCGCGGTAGCGGCCCAGGCTGCCGAGCTGGTCGGCGGCGACCCGCAGCAGCCCATCGGCGTACTGGACCACCAGGTAGTCGCGCTCCTCGCCGCCGATGGCCAGCTTCTCGAGCTTGAGGAAGCGGCCGATGCCGTGGTTGCGGTGCACCACGAAGTCGCCCGGCTGCATCTTGTTGGGATCCACCGTGCGGCTGGCGGCCTTGCGGCGGCGGCGCACGTAGCCGGTGGCGGCCAGGGCGTGCTGGCCGAAGAACTCCCGATCGGTGATCAGCACCAGCTTCCAGGCCGGCAGCTGCAGGCCCTCCAGCTCGGCGGTGCCCCGGGTTTTCAGGGCCACCGGGGTGTTCTGCTCGATCAGCCGCTCGATCGCCGGGGTGTCGGCCGGGTTCGGCACGAAGCGGGTGATGCAGTCGTGCTCCTCGAGCAGGGCCACCGCCCGGGACGGCTGGGCGGAGAGCAGCCACACCCGCGCCTTCTCCTGCTGGAACCCCTTGATCAGGGAGGCCAGCTTGCCGAAGGCGTTCGGGTGGGCCGGCACCGAGCGGGACGCCAGATCGAAGCTGTTCGGATGGCTGTCGCTCTCGTGCAGTTCGGCCAGATCGAAGCCCGCCAGGGCCGTGGCATCGGCCAGAGCGCTCTCGGGGGAGCGGTGCAGCTGTCCGGGGAGCAGGGAGGCGGCCGCCGTGGCATCGCCGTGGCCGAGGCGTCGGGCCAGCTCGGCGCAGACATCGCCATGGTGCTCGCTGGCATGCTCGAACCACTGCTGGCCATGGGCCAGACAGTGGCGCCGTTCATCGATGGCGATGAGGGTGTTCTCGGGGAGGTAATCCAGCAGGGAGGCCGGCCGGGACCAGGCGAGTCCCATCAGGCGGCGCATGCCCTCCGGCGTTCCCCCTTCGAGCAGCTCCTCGGTGGCCTCCGGGCTGAGCAGATGCTCGAGACCCTCCGGGATCACCTCCCGCAGGGCGGCGGCGATCAGCGGGCCGTACCCGGTGGGCGTCAGGCGCACCACCTCGGTGGGGTCGAGCGAACGCTGGCTGGTCGGATCGAATTCGCGCAGCTTCTCGAGGTCCTCGCCGAAGAACTCCAGCCGCACCGGCAGTTCGGCGCTCACCGGGAACACATCGACGATGTCGCCCCGCCGGCTCCAGGTGCCCTCCTGGTCAATCGTCGGCACCCGCTGATACCCCAGCCGGGTGAGCGTGTCGCCGAGGCTGTCGAGGTCGAGGCGCTGGCCTTTGCGCAGGCTCAGGCAGCGGGCCCTGAGCGTGTCGGGTGGAGGCAGATGGGGCTGCAGGGCCCGTTCCGTGGCCACGATCGCCATGCGTGCGGGGCCCGGGTCCAGCAGCTCGCCGAGCACCTGCAGCTGGCCCCAGGTGATCTCACTGGTGGGGTCGAAGGGCTCGTAGGGGCTGCCCTCGCTGGTGGGATAGAGCTGGCTGCTGTTCCAGCCCATCAACTCGAGCAGAGCAGCCCAGCGCCCGGCCTCCTCCAGGGTGGGCACCACGACCAGCAGCGGAGCCTCGGCCACCCCAGCCAGGGCACTGCTGATCAGGGCCCGGGTCGCCCGTCCCGCGCCGCTGAGCCTCAGCCGCTCCGGGCGTCGGATCCGCTCGAGAACCTCCCCGGTCAGGGGCACCTGCTGCAGCTGACGCACCAGGGCGGAGAGGGGCATGGCGACGGTTCCAGCGATCCCCGATCTTGCCAACCGGCACCACCGCGATGCAGTCCCTGGTCAGAATGGGCAGGTGGCGCGCTACGTCTGCCCCTACTGCCGTCCCCGGCCGCTGGCGATGCTGCGCCGGCCCGATGGGATCTGGATCTGCGCCCGCTGCGGCGATCCGCTGCAGCGGCTACCGGCGGTCCGCCCTCTGCCGGCCCTGGCCGGCCTGCTGGTGGCCCTGGGCCTGGGGGTGGCCTTTCTGCCCTGGCGGCGCTCCCTGCCCCTTCCGCCGGCCCCCGCCCTGCAGGAGCTGCTCCAGCCGCCGCCGGAGGCCCTCGCCGCCCTCTCGGCCCCCGGCGGGCTGGAGGGCATCGACGAAGGCAACCTGCTGCAGCAACTCGAGGTGGCCGATGCGGCCTGGACCCCCCGCGTCGAGCTGCTGCCGGATGGCCGCACCCGCTACCACTACCAACGGCATGCGGGGGAGCCCCGCCTCTCCCTGAGTGAGATCCGCCAGCGGATCGCCGACCCCCCCAGCTTCCGACTGGAACAGGCTGCCATCAGCCAGCTTCTGGCGGTTCTGGGCCGGGCCGGGGTGCGTATCCAGCTGGTCCAGCCCCGCAAGCAGGGGGCCGCAGCCGAGTGGGACCCCGGTTCGCGGACCCTGCGCATCAAGCCGCGGGTGGTGGCCAGCGGCAGCCGCGAGTTCGCCCGGGTCCTGAACCATGAGGCCATCCATGTGGCCCAGAGCTGCAGCCGAGGGCATCTGCGCGCCATGCCCAGGCCGCTGGGACTGTCCCAGCAGCTTCCGGTCCATCTGGCGGGTGTCCTGCGGGAGTCGGTGTACCGCCAGGCCTCGCCCCAGGTGCAGTTGCTGGAGCGGGAGGCCTATGCGAACCAGCACCGCCTCGGGTTCGGCGCCGACCTGGTGGGTCGGCACTGCCGCTTGCGGGGAGCTGGGGCCTGAGGCCTGGCCGGAATCCGGCCCGCCGGGATGTGATCAGGGCCCTGCGGCAGGCCCGTGCATCGCGGCAGGCCCGTCCATCCCGGCAGGGCCGTCCTTGTCGGCAGAGCCGTTCATCAGGGCCTCTTCCAGGAGCATGTTGAACTGCAGCAGCTGGGTGTCGCTGAGCTGCTGACGACTGGTGAGCGAAAAGTGCTGTTCCAGGCACTGCCTGCCGCGGGCGGCATCCCAGCCGAGCTGACCCAGCAGCTGGTCGCACTGGGCCAGCAGGTCCCGGCGTCGCAGGGGCACAGGGGCACTCTCCGGGTGACTGTCCGGCGGCAGGGCCCGGAGGGCCTGCAGGTAGGCCTGCAGGTCGGCGTAGGTCGTGAGTCTGTGGCGGCTCGGATGGCCGAAGGCCCGCTCGAGGTAGGCCCCCTCCTGCTCCCGTTGCCAACCCAGGCCCCGCAGCAGCAGGTCGATCTCGGCCAGCTCACTGCTCCAGTCCTCGGGATCGGCCGGCGGCTCCAGTCCGCGCTCGGCCGCCGGCATCGCCCGTGCCGGACTGGTGGCAGGGGATTCGGCCGGTGCCGATGGAGGGGCCGCAGTGGCCGATGGGGCCGATGGGGCCGATGGGGAGGGGGCCGGTGCCGATGGAGAGGCGGCCGGGGGCAGGGGTGCCGGTGGTGGGGCCGGGGGACGCTGCGGCGGATGGCCCAGCCGCCGCTGCAGCCGTTCGAGGGCCCGGTCTTCCGCCTCCTCCGCCGTGGCGGCTTCGCCGAGGGCGCTCCCCAGCAGCGCTCCGGCCTGGTGCGCTGACACCTCCACCACGCGGGATCCGGATTCGGCGTGCACCAGGCGGGCCTGCAGCTGCATGGGGCACTCGAGGCTGGGTTGGCACTTCCTACAGTGCAGCCTCCGCTGGCCCCGATGGAAGCCGAGTCGATTCAGAGCCTGACCCCGCTGTTGCGCGAGGTCGACCAGTGGCATGAGCTGCTGCTGCTGCTGCCCCTGCTGGTGGCTCTCGAGGCCGTTTTATCCGCTGACAACGCCATTGCCCTGGCGGCCATTTCCAGGCGCCTGCATGACCGGGCTCGCCAGGAGACGGCTCTCAACCTCGGCCTGCTGCTGGCCCTGGTGTTTCGCCTCGGCCTGATCCTGGCCGCCGAGTGGGTGCTGGATTTCTGGCCCCTGGAATTGCTGGCGGCGGGCTATCTGCTCTGGCTGTGCGGGCGCCATCTGGTCACCGTGTTCCAGGAGGGCGAAGACGTCGAGGACGATGGGGCCGACATGGCGAGCACCCTGGCGGCCGGAGCGGCTGTGGCGGATGGTCACGAGACGCACCACCATCACCACCACCACGCCACCGCCAGCCTGGGGAGCGTTGTGGCCACCCTCGCCGTGACGGATCTGGCGTTCTCGATCGACAGCGTCGCCACGGCGGTGGCGGTGAGTGATCGTCTGGCTCTGGTGATGGCTGGAGGGGTGATCGGCGTGATTGCCCTGAGATTGACGGCCGAGTTGTTCATCCGCTGGCTGGAGATCTTCCGCCATCTCGAAACCGCCGGCTATCTGGCCGTGGGTCTGGTGGGCGTGCGGCTGCTGTTTCGCTTGGCACTGCCTGAGCTGGTGCCCCCCGAATGGGCCCTGCTGCTGGTGGTGGCATGCCTCTTCCTATGGGGATTTTCGGTGCGGAACGCTCCCCGCGATCCCCTGGCCCCGGCCGACTGAGGGGAGAGGCGGGGATGCGGGTGGAACTGCGCCAGATCGGCAATGACCGGCTGCTCGAGACCCTCGAGGTGGAGGCCCTGGCCGAGGTGCCCCAGCCGGGTCGCTGGCTGGAACTGGGCAGCCGCAGTTTTCTCGTGCTGCAGCGCCGCCACCGCTATCAGCTGCGGCGCGGCCGCTACGAGCTGGTGGCGGTGGCCCTGCAGGTGAAGGTGGAGGCCAGGCCCGTCGATGCGCGGCGCTGGGGTCATGGCTGGGTGATCGGTGATCCCCGCTGCCGCTTCAATGCCCGCAGTCCCCTGCTGCGCTGCGCCGTGCTCCCGGATGGTCCCTGCGAGCAGTGCGCCCACTTCTCCCCCGGCATCGGCTGATCCCGCCCCCGACGCTCCGAGCCGGGGGCGACGGACGATCGCCTCGCTCCCCCTGCCGATCCCGCCAGCGCCGAGGCTGAACGTCTGGACGTGCCGGCGATGGCACGGTGGCTCCAACGGCGGCCCAGGCGAGCCGGCGGGCTGGCAGGGCCGCCCGTAGGGTGAAGGCACGATCGCGCCCCTCTTTCCCCCATCGCTCCTTCCTCCCGTTCCGCCGCCTCCCCAGCCGCCAGTCAATCCAGCGCTGAGGCCCTCCCCCTCGCGGCGCCCGCCTCCGGCGGAGAGGGCGGCCCCGGGTTCGCCGATCTGGGTCTGGGGCTGCCCATCCTCAAGGCCGTGAGCGAGAAGGGCTACACGACCCCCTCGCCGATCCAGCAGCAATGCATTCCCACCGTGCTGGCCGGCCATGACGTGATGGCGGCGGCCCAGACAGGCACCGGCAAGACCGCCGGGTTCACCTTGCCGATGCTGGAGCGGTTGCGCCACGGACCCCATGCCCGGGGAGGGGTGGTGCGCGCCCTTGTGCTCACCCCGACACGGGAGCTGGCCGCCCAGGTGGCCGACAACGTGGCGGCCTATGGGCGTTACCTCGACCTCCGCAGCGACGTGGTGTTCGGCGGCGTGAAGGTCAACCCCCAGATCCACCGGCTGAGGGCCGGAGCCGACATCCTCGTGGCCACGCCGGGGCGGCTGCTCGATCTGCAGCAGCAGGGGGCCCTCCGACTCGATCGCGTCGAGATCCTCGTGCTCGATGAAGCCGATCGGATGCTCGACATGGGCTTCATCCGCGACATCCAGAAGTTGATCGCCCTGATGCCTCCGAAGCGCCAGAACCTGCTCTTCTCGGCCACCTTCAGTCCGTCGATCCGCAAGCTGGCCCACGGGCTGCTGCATCAGCCCGTGCAGCTGCAGGCCACACCGGAGAACCGCACGGCTGCCACCGTGGAGCACCTGCTCCACCCCTGCGACATGGCCCGCAAGCCGGAGTTGCTCTCCCACCTGATCGCCGGCAACGACTGGCAGCAGGTGCTGGTGTTCGCCCGCACCAAGCATGGGGCGAACCGCATGGCCGAGCGGCTCTGCCAGGAGGGCATGGTGGCCGCGGCCATCCACGGCAACAAGAGCCAGGGCGCCCGCACGCGGGCCCTGGCAGGGTTCAAGAGCGGTGAGGTGCGGGTCCTGGTGGCCACGGACCTGGCGGCGCGGGGCATCGACATCCACCAGCTGCCCCACGTGATCAACCTCGATCTGCCGAACCAGGCCGAGGACTACGTCCACCGGATCGGCCGCACCGGCCGCGCCGGCCACCCCGGCCATGCCATCTCCCTGGTGGCGGCGGAGGAATGCGAGCTGCTGCGCGCCATCGAACAGCTGATCGGCACCCGTCTTCCCAGTGAGGAGGTGCCGGGCTTCGAACCCACCGTGCTGCGCGCTCCCCCCCTGGATCTCAGCGGCGGTCGCGGCGGGCGGCGACCGGGGGACGCCCGCCGGAGTGGCGGTCGCGACGCCGGGCGGCAGGGGGCGGGTGGACGGCGGGCCGGCGCTGCTCCCGCTGTGTCCGCAAATGGCAGCAAACGACACAACCGGGGACGCGGGCCTCGGCTCGGATAGGGCCGCAACGACTTTCCCCATGCCCTACGAGCCCGGATCCCCTGAATGCCGCGTGCTGATCGACTGCAAGAGCCAGATCGAGTCGATGCTGCTGGCCCTGGATCGCATCGAGAACAGTGCCCACATCCGTGACCAGCTCAGATCCGTCCACAACCAGCTGGAGGGCCTGCACGCGCTGTACCGGCGGTCCAGCCCCTAGCCGAACCGGCTCCTAGGCCGTGCGGGTGGCGCTGTCCGAGCTGGCGAGAAGCTCCAGCTCCTTGCACAGGCCGTAGGCGCAGGCGAGGGTGGGTGCCTGTCTCGGCACCTCCGGGAACTGTTCATGCCGCACCACGTAGTGGCCGGAGGTCTGGCGGAAGATCCGGCAGCCTTCGCCGCCATCGGCCACGTAGGACAGTTCGGTGACCCAGCCCTCCGGCGATGGGGCCCGCTCCCCCGGACCCCTGGACTCCGGTTTCTTCCGGGCCGCGGAACCTGTTGAGGCGGCCTTGAAGTACCAGTTGAAGGAACCGATGGCCATGGGTCCACTCCCAGCACTTGCTCCAATCTGACCCCGCGATCAGGTGGCGCTCATGTCAGGGGACCCTGACCACACACAACTTATCGATGGGTTCCCGCCGCTTCAGGCCCCCGCCAGCTCGGAGAGATTCCCTGCCCCCTGACCGAGCTGATCCCCTGGACGTGCGTCGAGCTGCTGGATCAGCCCCTGGCCGCTGCAGGCCCGTTTGCCCTCCAGCTGGGCTTCGCGGATCAGCAGCGGGCAGCCACTGCTGGCCACCACCAGACCGCTGCGGCTGTCCAGGGCCAGCACGGTCCCCGCTGCGCCGCTGCCGCTGGGCCAGCGACCGCACAGTTCAGCGCCTTCCGCCGAGAGCTGCTCACCCAGACGGGCCACGAGCGGTTCGGTGGCCAGCAGCTTGAGTCGACGACCCCGCCAGAGGGAGTGCGCAGCCGGATAGAGCCCCATCACCTGGCGGTGGATGGCCAGGGCCGGCCGGTTCCAGTCGATCAGGTAGTCCGCCTTGTCCAGCTGACGCGCGTAGGTCATGCCCTCCTGGCTCTGGGTGCGCACACCCAGCCGCTGCAGGCGTTCGGCTTCGGGCCCCGGCCCCACGGCGGCGATCGCCGCCATCGCTTCCACCAGCAGTTCGCCCGTCAGGTGGGAGAGGCGGCGGGCGAGCTGGTGGGCGTTCTCCAGCAGACCGATCGGGATGCGTCGCTCCAGCAGCACCGGACCGGTGTCCAGGCCGGCCTCCATGGCCATGATCCCGACGCCGGTTTCTCGGTCGCCTTCCAGCAGGCTCCATTGGATCGGCCCGGCCCCGCGCCAGCGCGGCAGGAGGGAGCCGTGGCCGTTCCAGCAGCCGAGGGGTGGCTGGGCCAGCACATCCGGGGGAAGGATCTGGCCGAACGCCACCACCACGTAGACATCCGCTCCCAGCCGGGCGAGGGCGGCCTGGCACTCGGGTTCGCGGCGGATGCGCTCCGGGGTGAACACGGGCAGCTGCAGCTCCACGGCCCGTTGCTTGACCGGTGAGGGCACGAGCTGGTTGCCTCGCCCGCGGCGTCGATCCGGTTGGGTCACCACCCCCACCAGGGTGTGGCCCGCCGCCACCAGGGCATCCAGGCTCGGGACCGCGTAGGCGGGGGTGCCCCAGAACAGGATCCGCATCGCCCCGTCCCGGCCCCCCTCAGGCTTCGCCGGTGACAGAGAGACCTTCCACCCACACCAGCGGGCAGAGGCCATCCGGCGTCAGCTTGGCTTCGCCCTCGAAGCCGATGATGCCCTGCAGCACCTGCCGGATGTCGCCGGCCACGGTGGCAGCCTCGATTGATCGCGCCTCGCCGTTCTGGATGAGCCAGCCGTCGAAGGGAAGGGAGAAGGCCCCCTGGCTGGCCTTCACGCCGGCATGGAGAGCGGAGAGCGAATCAATCCACACCAGGGGTTGGTCGGCGCGGAACCGATCCAGTCCCTGCTGGCCGCCGCCACTGCCCGGGGTTGGGCCGATCTCGAACCAGTCCGGTCCCACGGACACCTTGGCGCCGAGCCCGGCGTGACCTGTGGGGGCGACACCGAAGGCCCGCGCCGTGGCCTCGGAGTGGAGGAAGCTCGTCAGCACCCCGCCCTCCACCAGGGTGAGCCGCCGGGTGGGGGTCCCCTCGCCATCGAAGGCGGAGGCCCCGATGTTGCCGGGATGCCGGCCGTTGTCGTGGATCGAGAGAAACGGCGCCGCCAGCTGCTCGCCCAGGGAGTCGCGGTGGCTCAGGCTCACCCCATCCAGCACCGCCCGGGCATTGAACACACTGCTGAAGGCGCCGACCAGATCGAGGAAGGCCTCCGGGCTGAACACACAGGTGTAGCGGCCGGTCGCGATCGGGGCGTAGTCCAGGTGGCTGATCGTGCGTTCCGCGGCCTCGTCGATGCAGCCCTGGATGTCCAGCTGGGAGGCGCCATGGGCCAGGCGGACGGCTCCGGCACTGCGGGGCTTGCGCCCGGTTTCCTCGGCCCGGGCGTAGAGGTAGAGGCTGGCTGTGGTGAGCTGCTGATGGCGGCAGGCCCCGGCGCTGTTCAGATAGAGGCGTTCACTGCTGCGCTGGGCCAGCCCGTTGTAGGGCACGGTGGCGAAGGCGCTGTGCCGGCCGAGCAGGGAGGCTTCCGCCTGCTTCAGCGTGTCCAGCAGCTGGAGGATCGGCTGCGGGGCATGGCGGGGCTGGTCCAGGGGCTCCAGCGGAGCCGTGGCCAGGGGGGAGAAGGCCGGAGTCTCGGCGGGATTGCCGAAGGCGCTGGCCCCATGGGCTCCGGCCAGGGCCTTGGCCAGGCCTTCCTCGGAGAGATCGGAGGTGCTGGTGATGCCCACCAGTCCGTCGCCGTTCCAGACGCGGATCGTGATCGCGCTGCGCTGGGCCCCCTTCATCTGCTTGGCCTCGCCGCGGTCCACCTGGACCGAGGTGTCGGTGCTGCAGGAGGCGCCCAGGTCCCATTGGCCGACCCCGTGCTGCCGGGCCAGGGTCTCCAGCCGCTCCCGCAGCTGGGGGCCATCGAGCCCGGGGGCCTGATCCGGCATGGTGCCGGCCGTTGCGGTGGCCATGGTCAGCGTCCCCCCACGGTGATCGAATCGACCTTGATGTGGGGCTGGCCCACGGTCACGAAGATGCTGCCACTCACGGAGCCGCAGAAGCCGGCCGCGAGGTCGAGGTCGTTGGCGCACATCGAGATGCGAGGCATCACCTCTCGGGCTTCGCCGATCAGGGTGGCCCCCTTGACCGGTTTGGTCAGCTGGCCGTTCTCGATCAGGTAACCCTCCTCGACTGCGAAGTTGAACTGTCCGGTGGGACCGACGCTGCCGCCTCCCATCGACTTGCAGTACAACCCTTGGTCCACCGAGGCGATGAGCTGCTCCGGCGTGTGGGGACCGGCGGCGATGTAGGTGTTGCGCATGCGACTGGCGGCCGCAAAGGTGTGGCTCTGGCGGCGGCCACTGCCGGTGCGGGCGTGGCCGGTGCGCAGTTCCCCGGCGCGGTCGCTGATGAAGCGCTGCAGCACCCCGTTCTCGATCAGCACCGTGCGCTGGGCCTCCATGCCCTCGTCGTCGATCGAGAGGGAGCCGAAGGCCCCATCGCTCAGCCCCTCATCAATCGCGGTGACGGCGCTGTGGGCAATCGGTTCGCCCACCTTGTCGGCAAACGGGGTGGTGCCCCGTTCCACCTGGGTGGTCTCCAGCAGATGGCCGCAGGCCTCATGGAAGATCACCCCCCCGAAGCGGTTGGCCAGCACCGCCGGCATCTGGCCGGCCTCCACATAGTCGGCGTAGAGCATGGTGGCGGCACTGGCGCAGACCTCCTGGGCACTGGCGTCGGCATCCCAGTGGCGCAGATCATCGGGACGGCCGGAGGTGCCGTAGCGACGTCCCAGCCCCGCCCGGTGGTCACCGTCGGCCACGAGCACGTTGAGGCCCAGGGATTGATGCAGCCGGATATCCCGCGCAAAGGTGCCATCGCTGGCGGCGACGAGAATCTCCTGCCAGTCGCGGGCGTAGCTGCCGCGGCGGACCTGCAGATGGCGGCCGTGCTGCTCCAGGCGCGCCGTGCCCTCCAGCAGTTTGCGTCCCGCCTCCGCCAGGGCAGGGCAGCGCTCGAGCCAGTCGGCCTTGGTGGTCCCGAAGTCCCGCAGGGCGGGCAGGCCGTCGAAGCCTGCACGGCCGTGCTGGAGGCGCTGCAGCCCCAGCATGCCGAGAGCCTGATCCAGCGCGGTCAGGAGGCCCCGCTCACTGAGGTCGTTGGTGCTCACGAAGCCGTCACGGTGGCCGAGGAAGACCCGGATGCCCGCGCCCATGCCGAAGGATGGGCTGACGCTGGTGATGCTGTCCTGTTCGGCCAGCAGGCCCAGGTGGTCGGTGCGCTCCAGAAAGACTTCCACCAGGTCGGCACCGGCGGCTCGGCCGGCAGCCAGGAGGGGCTCCAGCCGCGCCATCCAGGACTGGTCCAGGCGCTGCAGGCTGGGCGGAGCTGTCGACACGACCACGGTGTTCAAGGCGGTGTTGAGGGCAGTGTTCAGGGTGGCGTTGAGGGCGGTGACCCGGTCGCTGATCGGGGGGCGGGGAGAGCCGGGCTGAGGTCCGTCCGGAGGGGTCCTAGCCAAAAGGCCCCGGTTGCGGTGACCGGGGCCCTGGGGAGTGACCGCTGCAGGCGGTGGATGTCAGGGGAAGGGGCCTGCCGATCAGCGGACGGCGGGCTGGAACTCCTCGCTGCGGATGGGTTTCATCAGGAAGAGTGCGGCCATCTCGGCAGCATTGGCGATCCAGTAGGGGAGTTTGCGGATCGCCTTGAGCGGGGCCGGTGCTCTGCTGGCGTCGGCGCTGCTGAGCTTGGCGTTGTTCTCCACCAGCCGCTCCAGTCGGTCCCAGAATCTGGGGTTGCGGACGTCGAGAACCACGGGGAAGACCCTGGCGGAGGTCTCGTTGGTCTTGTCGATCACGTACTTGTCGTACGCGCGGGCATCGAGACCGAGGGCTTCGTAGAACTCCTTGCGGGCCACGTCGCGCACATACATGGTGGCGAACACGGCGAGCAGGAAAAAGCGGCACCAGAGCCTTGCCCGCAATCCCCGGACGGTGTCGGGCTGGGCCTTCATCAGGGCATCGAAGAAGTCGCCATGGCGGTTCTCGTCCTGGCACCAGTTTTCGAAGAAATTGAAGATCGGGAAGATCTTGCTCTCCGGGTTCTTCTCCAGGTGCCTGTAGATGGCGATGTAGCGCCAGTAGCCGATCTTTTCGCTCAGGTAGGTGGCGTAGAAGATGAATTTGGGCTTGAAGAAGGTGTAGGCCTTGTTGGCCGTCAGGAAGCCCAGGTCAAGCTGGAGGCCGAAGTCGCTCATCGACTTGTTGAGGAACCCGGCATGGCGGGCTTCGTCGCGGGCCATGTGGGCGAAGCACTCGGCCAGCAGAGGATTCTTGTCCTTGATGCGCCGGCTCAGCTCCTTGTAGAGCAGAAATCCGGAGAACTCGGAGGTGCAGCTCTGCTCCAGGAACTCGACGAAGACCTTGCGGGTTTCGGGATCGAGTTTGTCGGCGGCGCCCTCGAACTCCTCGTTGCGGACGAAGTGGTGGCGGTTGTAGTCCTTGCGGAACTCTTCGCAGATGGCTTCCAGTTCGACCTCGTTCGGCCGCAGGTCCATCGCGGCCATCGCGTCGAAGTCGGTTGTGTAGAACCGGGGCGTCAGGATGGTGTCCTTCACCGGGTCCTTGATCGCCGGGGAATCCGGGGTGCCGACCGGCTGGCCGGAGCTCTGGCCGGACGCAGGTGCGGCGACGGAATTGGCTACAGCGGTGGGTGGCACCATCAGGTGGAGCGGCACAGGGCGTGCCTGCATCGTAGGTGGCGCGAGTCCGAGCGGGGCGCGGATGTAACGCCGGCGCCCGCTCAGTTGGCCCCCAGCCACTTCTGGCCGTTGAGCCGCTGCACCAGGCGCGAGACCAGCAGCGCCAGGGTGATCTTCTTCTCGTCGATCAGGAAGGACTCCACCAGGCTGGGCTCGGCTCCCGCCTCAGCCACCAGCACGGTCTTCGGCGCGTTGAGGCTGGGGCTGGTGAAGCAGAGCCAGAAACGCCGTTCCCCCGGAAGAACGCCGACCACCATCGAGCAGGGGCTGCCGATCACCGGCATCGGCCCCTCACGGAAACTGAGGCTGGGTTCAGCACCGCCATAGCTCTGGATCTCCTTGACCAGGGCCGGGATCAGCAGCGAGGGGATGAACGTGTTGAAGGGGGTGTCTTCAGGGGCAGGAGGCTTGGCGGCCGGCTTGGCCGCGGCTTTGGCGGCCGCGCCAGCGGTCTCCGGAGACTTGGTGGATTCACTCACCGGACCTGGCCTCGATCGTCGTCTCGGCAGACTTTAGGTGGCTTCGATTCGGTGGTAGTGATGAGGTGGATCCGATGAGGTTGTTCTGATCCGTGGGCTCGGATCGCTGCTTCCGATCACTGGCCCGGATCCCTGGCTGCACCCGGCGGCCACGTCTCCCGCCCCTGGCGGCCACGTCTCGTGCCCACCCGGTCGCGGGATCCCTACCAGGCGTCGCTCGGCGCCTGATCCCAGCCATCATCGGCGCTCCGATCCCACCCCCCAGGGACCGGGCCGCTGGGGCTGCTGCTGCTGGCTCCGGCCACGGGGGCCTGGTCCTGCCCCCGTCGGATCACCCGGTAGGGCACGGCCACGGTGGGACTCGCCTCCCCGGCGGCCCGGGTCGGTCCTGCCGTCGCCCCGGGCCAGGGGGCGGGCTGGGCTGGTTCGGGAGCGCGCCTGCGGGGGATGTCGCGATCGCTGGCGGTTTCGGGCGTGCTCAACGGCCGGCGCACCTGGCGTTGCAGCCGTCCTGGGGCGGTGCGCAGGGCAAGGCCGGTGCCCAGGGCACTCAGACCGGCACCACCGGCCGCGGCCACCATCAGCCAGACCCCGATCGGCAGGGCCGGGGACGTCCAGGTGAGCAGCCGCAGGGCGACGGGGGGCCTGGGGTTGAAGGCCCCGACCAGAAGCACCGCCAGCAGAGGGGCCAGCAGGGGAAGCAGCAGCAGCTGTCGCACCAGGGCCAAGACTCAGGGCAGCGGGAGCAGGGAGCCTGGAGACTCCTGGGTGGACGCGTTCGCCGAGTCTGCTCCCCTTCCAGGGCCCTGCCAACGCTGCAGCTGGCCCAGCTCGAAGCCGAGCAGGTCGAAGGTGCGGATCACCAGAAAATCCACCATGTCCTCGATCGTGCGCGGCTGGTGGTACCAGGCCGGTACCGGTGGCGCGATCCGTGCTCCGGCCTCCGCCAGCGCGGTGAGGTTGCGCAGGTGCACCAGATTCCAGGGCGTTTCCCGCGGGCAGATCACCAGCGGGCGCGCTTCCTTGAGATGCACGTCGGCGGCCCGCTCCACCAGGTCCAGCGCCACGCCGGAGGCGATCCGGCCGACGGTGCCCATCGAAGCCGGCAGGATCACCATGCCCCGGGTGCGGTAGCTGCCGCTGGCGATCGCCGCGGCCTGGTCATTCCAGCGGTGGCAGCGCAACCGGCCGGTGCGACAGCCCGTTTCCTGGCGCCAGAACCGTTCCTGGGCCTCAGGTTCACTGGGGACGCGCAGCCCCAGTTCCGCCTGCCACACCCCGATGGCTCCCCGGCTGGTGACCATCTCGACGGCCTGGCCGGCCTCCAGCAGCAGCTGCAGGGCCCGCCGCGCCAGGGGCTGCGCCGAAGCGCCCGAGACGGCCAGCACGACGGGGTCCATGGCTCAGGCCTCGCTCAGGACCGGGATGGTCTCGAAGGCCGTGGAGGTGGTGTCGTCATCGTCGTTGTCGCCGCCATCGTCGCCGTCGTCCTCGTAGCCCTCGGGCAAGAGAACCCCCAGGTCGATCTGGTGCCGCAGCGCGTCGACCTTCTGGATCTCCACGTCCACCTGATCCCCGAGCATGTAGGTGCGGCGGTTCTTGCGACCCACCAGCCGGTTCTGGCGGGAGCGGTACTCGTACCAGTCGTCCTTGAGCGAACTGACGTGCACCAGGCCCTCGACATTCGAAGGGGGCACCTCGACGAAGAAGCCGTAGCTCTGAACCCCGCTGATCACACCCGGCAGCACCTGGCCCACCAGCGGTTCCGCCTGACGGGCCTGGGCCATGGCCAGGAGGTCGGCTTCGAGCTCCGCCAGGAACCGCCGCTTGCCGTTGAGGCGCTGCAGAAGTCCGTGGGTATGGGCCTGGAGGAACGGCTGCAGGGCACTGTTGGGCAGCAGGGGCCAGTCGATGGCGCCGTGGCAGGAGTCTGAGGCCAGATCCACGCCGATCTTGTGACGCACGCTGGGGCGGTCCTTCCCTTCGGTGAGCAGAAGCACCAGCAGCGACTGGTTCCAGAGGTCGGCGTAGTGGAGGGTGGGGCAGCTCCAGGGCGCCAGGGCGGCCTCGTCGCCGTGCAGGCCGGCCAGGGCATGGTCCCCGGGTTCGCTGGCCAGGGAGATCGGCCTGAGGATCGCCTTCATCTGCTGCTGCAGGGATCGGCTGCGGTCGGTGGCGGCGAAGGCGGCGGCCAGCTCCGCCCCGCTGGCGTTGCCTTCCTCACCCAGCTCCAGGGGAATGTCGAGGGCCAGGGCGGCCTTGGCCACATCGTTGAGGTCACTGGCCTCCGCCGGAGGATTGACGGCATAGATGGCCGGCAGTTCGAGCGCCCGGAGGTGCTGCCCCAGGGCCCGGTCCGCCAGCAGCAGGGCCTCCCGCAGGATCGCCATCGGGTGATGGGGCGGCAGCTGCACCATCCATCCCCGGGTGGCGGCGTCGGGTCCCGGAATCGCCAGGTCGCCGAGACTCTCGATCGGGGGCATGGGCAGGTCGAGGTCGATGGACCCCTGATCCAGGCGTCGCTGGCGGAGCAGCTCGCCCAGGGCGATCAGCTGCTCGAGCTGCTCGATCTGGTCCTTGAGCGGTTTGAGGGCCGCGGGGGTGGTGCGGCTCTTGGGCTTGCGCTCCGCCAGGGCCGTCAGGGCGCTGGCCCCGACGACGGCGGCAGGCTTGATCTGGCTGAGGCAGAACCGGTAGTGCTCCAGGACCCCCTCGCTGGAGAGGTCCAGTCCGACCGAGACGGCCGCCTGCGCCTCGCCGACCCTGAAGGCCGCGGCCTTGGTCAGGGCGGGGCTCAGCAGCGGCAGCCACTGACGGCCGAGGCAGAGGGCATCCGCCTGGTCCCGCAGCCAGTGGTCGAGGCTGCTGCCGAAGCCCAGCCGCTCGGCCACGGCGGGGGTGTGGATCCAGAGGGTGCAGCCACCCTCGCGCTGCTCCAGGGCGAGGGCCGGCAGGTCGGGGGCCTCCTTGCCCTGCCAGTCACTCAGCAGCAGGCTGTTCTGGGCGGTGAGATCGGTGCGCTCCTTCGGCGCCGGCAGCTTGAGGGTGGCCCGGGGGGCGGCGGGTCGCGCGTGGAGGCGGTGCTTGGTCAGCAGCAGATCCCGATCCGCCGCTTCACCGCCGTTCACGGGCAGCCGCCGGGCCACATGGCCCTGGGGAGCGAACTGGGCCACGGGGTACCGGTCGATCTGCACCTCCACCACCGAGGCGTGGTCGGGATCGAGATAGGCCGCGTCAGCCTCGGGGAGGCGCACGCTGGTCAGCAACCGGTCGTCGAGGGGGGTGGCCACCAGCTGATCCTGCTGCTGTTCGACCTGGGCCAGCAGGGATGGGGTCTGCCGCTCCAGGATGCACTGCACACCGCCCTCGGGGGAGCGCCGGCGTCCCCCCTCGCGGGTGACCTTCACCAGGACGCGATCGCCGTTCCAGGCGTGGTTGAGCTGATGGTCGCGGATGTAGATGTCCTCTCCGCCGTCTTCACGCAGGGCGAAGCAGAAGCCCTTGCTGGAGCAGCGCAACCGGGCCGGGATGAGCTCGGGGTTCTCCTGGCGCCGCAGGCCTGAATCCTCCTGGGCGAGGAGGCCGAGCCTGATGAGCGCGTCGAGTCCGATCTGCAGCTGACGCTTGTCCTGGTCACCGCTGAGGCCCAGGGCCTTCTCCAGCTTGACGATGGGCAGGGGCTCCCCGGCGGGAAGCTGGTCGAGCAGGTCGGCGACCGTGAACTTCATCGAATCAGCGGCTGGTTGGCGTGGTCCGCCGGGGGGAGCCCAGGGGGCCGGCGGAGGGGTGCATGGGGAGCGGGCCCTCCGGACTCGGAGCGATGCCCACGAAGCCCCTGCTCCCTGATCGGCTGACTTTAGGCAGGCGAGTGGCCAGGGGCCTAGGCCTGGCCGGAATCCTCGCTTGCCTCGGCTTCCGCCTCGGCGGTCGCCTTGAGGATCAGCCGGATCCCCAGCACCAGGAAGCCCGCCGAAGCGGCCAGTTGGAGGGCATTGGTGGGGATCACGGCGGAGAGGGATCCCCCCGCCCCCGCCCCCAGCAGGCTGGCCAGCACCAGGGCGGTCGAGCTCCCCGCGAACACCGCGCCCGGGCGTGGTGAGGTGCCGCTGATGGTCACGATGGCCAGCTGGGTCTTGTCGCCCAGTTCGGCGAGGAACACCGTGGCGAAGGTCGAGGCGAGGAGGGGGAGGTCCATCGGAACGGGAGGCAGGGCCTCAGCTCAGGGGCAGATCGGCGGGCGAGGGGGCCAGGTTGACCACCGCCTGGCGCCCCAGCCAGAGCCCCAGGGCCACCATCAGGATGCCGGCCAGCCGTTCCAGCTGCTGGGCGGGCATCACCCCGGCCAGCCAGCGTCCCAGCAGCACCCCGACCAGGCTCGAGCAGATCAGCGCCAGGGAGGCCCCCACGAACACCAGCACGGGCTGGCCCGACTGGGCCGAGAGCAGCAGCGCCGCCAGCTGGGTCTTGTCGCCCAGTTCGGCGAGGAACACCGTGGTGAAGGTCGTGATGAAGGCCACGCCCCAGCTGCTGCCCCGCGGAGAAGGGGCTCCCGCCGCACCGGCCTCAGCACCGGCTTGATCGTCTTCGGGATGGCTGCTCATGCCCGGCCGCGGATCGCCCGCAGAAATCGACGCATCACCTTGCCACGTCCCCCATGCTCACAGCGGATCTGCTGGGTGCAGCAGCCGATCGCCAGCTGATCAAAGGACGCCGGCGGATCACCCGGCCCGTCGCCGAACAGACCGAGCAGGTTGCTGACCCGGCAGAAGTCGGGCCGGCTCTCGTAGATCCGGCAGCGGCGCCCGCCGGTGTCGAAGTGGATGCACCATCCGTCGGGACCCACCATGGCCAGGTAGGTGGCGCGCTGCTGGGGATCCAGCGCCTCGAGGGCCTCGTGGCGCTGGGCGGGATCCAGACGGCAGCAGGCGCCACAGCCGCTGATGCATCGCCACTGGGTGTGTTGTCGTGAGGCCACCTGTGCCGCTTCCTCGGGGTGCGCTGCCTGGAACCATTCAGTCACAGCTTCCGGTCAGTCCGAGCAAGCGCCCAATCTCGACGTCCGGCAGCGATTCGGCTCCCGACCAGCCCGCCTGGCGGTTCCCGCTCCACCGCTCTGGCGGTTCCCGCTTCGCCGCCCTGCCGGCGCCGCTCCGGGAGGCTGCGCCTCTGGCGTGGATCTGAAGGGGATCTGAGGCCGGGGGGCTGTGACAAGCCGTCACAGTGGGTGCCCAGGGCCCTGGAGCCTGCAGATCAGCGCCTAAGTTTGCCGGCAGCGACCTGGGCTCCCGAGCTGGCCACCATGGGCATCGACTTTCACCTGATTGCGAACTTCGCCGCACTGGCCCTGATCACCCTGGCCGGCCCTGCCGTGATCTTCATCCTCTTCTACCGGCGCGGCGCCCTCTGAGCCTCCCAGGCGCCCTCTGAATCGATCAGCCGGCGGCTGAACGGTCGGGACGTGGATCCCTCAGCCCCCATCCCCCTCAGGCTCAGAGTTTTCCAGCCCTTCTTCAGCGGCCAGCTCCGGCGGCGTGGGCTCCAGCTTGATCTGCGCTCTGTTCTGACTTCCCTGTCGGCGTTCCCTGTGGCGGGCGTGGGCCTCATGGTGGACCTTGGCCAGGGCGTGATAGATCGGCTCGCTCTGGAGTCTGCGGCCCGCATAGGCGCCCACGACGGCGCTGAGCAGAAGGCCGAAGAGCCATTGCTGGTCTCCGGCCATCCGCAGCGAGAACAGCACCGTCATCAACGGAAGCTGGGTCGCACCGGCCAGGCCCCCGGCCATGCCCAGCGCCACGCCGAGCTGCACGTTCGCTCCGAGGATGGCCAGCAGCCCGCCGCCGAACACGGCACCGATGCTGAAGGCCGGATCAATCAGGCCGCCGGGAATCCCTGAGGCGAGCGCGAGCACCGGAGCGACCAGCCGCGCGGCGAGCACCAGCCCCCAGCCCAGGATCCCCAGCGGAGCGCCCGGGACCGGCAGGCAGCCACGGCCCTCCAGCAGCTGCTCCATGACCGCTTCCCCGTCGCCGCCGCTCCAGCCGCCGCTGAGCACCGCCATCAGCCCCAGGGCGGCGCCCAGGATCAGCCCCCAGCGCCAGGGATGCTGAAGCACCTCCGGCCTCAGCCAGCGGCTGGCCTGCAGCAACCATCGCGCGAACAGGCCGCCGAGCAGTCCGGCCCCGACACCGATCGGCAGGGACAGCAGCAGCTGTTGCCACTCCGGGTCGTCCGTGCTCACCAGGCCGAGCGTGAACAGCGGGCTGCCCTCGAGGTTGCTGGTGAGGGCGGCGGCGGAACACACGATCAGGGCCGGCCACAGCACCGTGCTGCTGTAGCGCCCGGTCAGCTCCTCCATCACGAAGATCGCGCCCATCAACGGGCTGTTGAATCCCCCGGCCAGGCCCGCGCCGGAGCTGATCGCCAGCAGGTCCTGCGGCTCCACGCTCCGCAGGAGCCCCGGAAATCGCCGGCGCAGGGCCTGGGCGACCGACGCCCCGAGGTGAACCACGGGACCTTCCCGGCCCAGGGGCATCAGGGCCAGGCTGGCGGCCGACCAGAGGCTGAGCCGTGCCAGCAACGGCCGGGGAGCCAGCAACGCCTCGGCGGCCTCCGGTTCCTGGAGGCTTCTGATCGTCTGCGGGATTCCCGAGCCCGAGCCGTTGGCCAGCGGGTGGGCCTGGAGCCACAGCAACAGCGGCATCATCACCAGGGGCGCCAGGGCGATGGCCAGGGCCACCGGGCTCCAGCCCCCGCCGCTGAAGCTCGGCAGCTGGAGCTGCAGCTGGTCCTGCCAGCCGTCCACGAGGTTCAGGGGCCAGCAGGCCAGCCCCACCAGCGCTCCCACCACGGCCAGCTGCAGCACGGTGCTGACGTCGCGTCGATGCAGGGGGGATGGACCGAAGGGCGACGCCCGCTGGGGGGAGGGGCTCTGGAGCGATCCGGGCATCAGGCGACAAGACCGAGAGCCATCGCAGCATCCTCCAGAAGGGCCCGCAGGTAGGGGTGCTGGGGATCGCTGCTGCTGTGCAGTTCTTCGCCCTGGGCATTGCGCACCACCAGTCCGTCCCCCAGCCGGCGGCACCAGTAGGTGCGGGCGTTGCGCTGCAGCTGCACCTCCCAGTCGGTCTCGGGTGCGGCACCCCGGCGGACACCCACCAGATCGAGCTGGATGCGCTCCTGCCCCTGCCAGCGGTTCAGCGTGAGCCGGTAGGCCACATCCAGCCACTCGGGCAGGTCGGCCCCCCCTTGCCAACGCCATCCCATCGCCCGCAGCCGGCGCTCTCCCTGGGCCAGCTCCAGCTGCAGATGGCCGCCCCGCAGCAGCTTCTGACCCTCGACACGGCAGGCGGCGCTCCAGAACACCGGCTGGGGATGGGCGATGCCGAACGGCTCCAGGCGCCGCTGATGGGCGAGGAACTGCCGATCGATCACCTCGAAGTGCAGCAGGGCCTCGGGTTCGACCGGATGCCCGCCCCCATGGCTCTCCCGCCATTCGGTGGCCAGGGCTTCGAGCCGTTGCTGCAGCGATGCCACGTTTTCGGCGCGCACCGTGAAGCCTCCCGCGGCGGGATGGCCGCCATGGCGCTCCAGCAGATCGGCACAGCGGCTGAGCGCCGCATCGACGGCAAAGCCCCGCGGTGCCCGCACCGAGGCGCGGAGCAGCCCGCCGCCCTCTGCGGCCAGCAGGGCGGCGGGCAGGCCCAGCCTCTCGACCAGACGGGCCGCCACGATGCCGATCACGCCGTGGTGCCAGTGGCTCTGGGCCAGGAGCACGAAGTTGGAACGCGCCGGGCCATCCGCTTCCAGCAGGGCCAGGGCTTCCGCCTCGATCGCCTCGCAGAGCTCCCGGCGTTGCCGGTTGAGGCCCTCGCAGGCCTGCGCCAGCTCCAGGGCCCTCTCCCAGTCCGGGGTGGTGAGCAGCTCCACGACCAGCTGGGGATCACCCAGCCGCCCGACCGCATTGATCCGCGGCGCGATCTGAAACCCCACCACCTGGGCATCGAGTGGGGTGTCCTCCGTCCCCGCCAGCCGTTGCAGGGCCTTCAGACCCGGCAGGGAGGATCCACCGAGGCGGGGCAGCCCATCCATCAGCCAGCGACGGTTGACCCCCTCGAGCGGGGCCATGTCGGCGATGGTGCCGATGCAGAAGAGATCCCGCGCCATGGCCAGTCCGTCCTCCCGCCGGCGATGGCGGCAGAGGCCGGCGGCCAGCACATAGGCCAGGCCCACCCCCGCCAGTCCCCGGAAGGGTGATCCCGGTGGCGTGCGCGCCGGGTGCAGCAGCGCCAGGTGCGGGGGAATCCGTTCCGGAATGGTGTGGTGGTCCGTGAGGATCACCTCCACCCCCAGCGCCTCGGCCCGGTCCAGCGCCGCTTCGGCGGCAATGCCGTTGTCGACCGTCACCAGCAGCCGCACACCCTCGGCGGCCAGCCGCTCGACCATGGCGGGATTGAGGCCGTAGCCCTCGTCGAGCCGGCTGGGGATCGCCGCCAGGGGCTGGGCCCCCAGCCGTCCCAGCACGCCCACCAGCAGGGCGGTGCTGGTCATGCCGTCGGCGTCGTAGTCCCCGCAGATCGCCACCGGTTCCGCCTGGATGCAGGCCCGGTCCAACCGTTCGACGGCCTTGGTCAGATCCGGGAAATGGGCATTCGGGGCCGGTGCCGCCTCGGGCTCCAGCAGCTGGGCGATCGCCGCGGCCGTGCGCCGGCCGCGGCGGGCCAGCACCGCCAGCAGCGGCAGCGGCAGTGGCTCCACCCCGTCAGGGTTCAGACGCCCGAGGTGTTCAGGATCGGCCAGCGCACCGAGGGGCGCCGGGAGCTGCCAGCGTTGCTCGGAGAGGGCGGGGAGCAACGGGCCGATCAACGCAGGACAGCCCATTCTGGGGGGGCTTCCAGCCGCTCCCGGGCCGGGCAGCGTGGAGGGCGGCCTAACCTCGGCCGTCCGCAGCTCCGGGTCGATGTCCCTGCGCGCCCTGCTCTGGGATGTGGATGGCACCCTCGCCGAGACCGAGCGCGACGGCCATCGCGTCGCCTTCAACCGCGCCTTCGCCGAGCGCGGTGTCGGCGTTCACTGGGACCCAGACGGCTATCGCCACTGGCTTCGCATCTCCGGTGGCGCCGAGCGCATCCGGGCCTGTCTGGCCGAGCTGGAGGGCCAGGATCCCGAACCGGCCCGGGTGGCGGCCCTTCAGGCCTGCAAGCAGCGCCACTACGGCGCCCTGGTGCGCGATGGCCTGCTTCGCCTGCGCCTCGGGGTCGCGGCCCTGATCACCGAGGCGGCCGCGGCTGGGCTGTCCCAGGGCCTCGTCACCACCAGCGCCCGGGGGGCTGTGCAGGAGCTGGAGCATCGCCTGCTCGGCGATCTGGCCCAGGCCTTCAGCTTCCGGATCTGTGGGGAGGATGTGCGCCGCAAGAAACCCGATGCGGAGGCGTACCGCCTGGCTCTGGCCCATCTGGGCCTGCCCGCCCGGCAGGTGGTGGCGATCGAGGATTCGCCCCAGGGCCTGGCTGCCGCCGTGGGGGCGGAGCTGCCCTGTCTGGTCACCCTGAGCCACTACGGAGCCCAGATGCCTGCCGAGCACTATCAGCAGGCCCGGGCCGTGGTGAGCGAGCTCGGAGAGGGCTGCCAGGTGCTGAACGGGCCGGCTTGCCAGAGCGGCCGGGTCACGCTGTCGTACCTCGAGGACCTGCTCTGACTCCGCCTCCCTTGCAGCCCACCCGCTTCAATCAGCTCAGCGAGGCCGCCGCCGCCGCCGTGCTGGGCAACCTGCGGGGCAGCTGGCGCTACCGCAGCGTGGTGCTGCTGTCCCTCCTGGGCGGGTTCTACGCGGGTGGCAATCTCACCACCTACGTGATGCTGGTCTTTCCGGGCGGCCGCCCGATGGCGGTGCTGGGGCTTGTGCTGGGGCTGGAACTGGTGGTGAGGCTGCGCAGCCGCCTGGTGCGGGAGCGGCCCGGGCTGGGCTGGGTGATCGCCGACAACCTGCGCATTGGCCTGGTCTATGCGGTGGTGTTGGAGGCGTTCAAGCTCGGCACCTGATGGACCCCGACCTGCAGCGGCATTGCGGCATCGAGGACCCCCTGCAGTGGCGACTGGTCTGTGGGGCAGGGTCTCCGCTGGAGACCCCCATCCACCCGAGCCTTGTGGAGGGCTTTGCGCTGCCCCTGCTGGCGAGACTCCTGCACGGTGTCGAATCCGGCGGGCGTCCGGCCGTGGCGATCAACGGTCCGGTGGGGGTCGGCAAGAGCAGTCTGGCCCGGGTGCTGCAGGTGCTGGCGGCCCGGCTGGGTCTGCGCCTGGGGGTCGCCTCGATCGATGATTTCTATCTGCCCTGGCAGGCGCGGCTCGATGCGCTGGCCGGCAACCCGTTCGGTGTGAGCCGGGTGCCACCGGGCAGCCATGACATCGGCCTGCTCGAGGAGAGTCTGCGGCGCTGGCGGGGGGGAGGGGCATGGGTGCGCCCCCGCTTCGATAAAAGTCTGCGGGGCGGCCAGGGCGACCGCGCCGGGGTCGATCGGATCGCCTGTGACGCGGTTGTGGTCGAGGGCTGGTTGATGGGCTGTCGTCCGCTCGGCCTGGAGGCCGACACTGCGGTGGTGCAGGCCGAGCGCCTGGCCCCTGGCCTCGCGCCGGCGGAGCTGGCCTGGCTGCCGCACTGGGATCGCCAGCTTGAGGGCTACCAGGGGGCCTGGAGCGCGTTCGGGGAACTCTGGGTGCTCCGTCCGACGGACTGGTCGCTGCCGCGCCGCTGGCGCTTTCAGGCCGAGGCCCGGCAGCGGCGGGCCCTGACGGCTGGCCAGCGGCGGGGCCGGCTGGATGCCGGTGCGCAACAGTCAGCCATGGGCGGCGGCGGCGCGTGGCTCGAGCCTCGGGCCCTGGAGGCGCTGGTGCGCTCCAGCCTGGCGAGTCTGCCGCCAGCCCTCTACCAGGACCCCCTGCTCGAGCAGAGCCTGCCGGTGCCCACCAGAGCCGTGGCTTGGCTGGACAGCCGCCGCCGCTGCGTGGCCTGCCGGGCTCCTCTCCTGGGCCGGGATCAGGCCTCTGAGGCCTCCTCCTCGTCCTTGATCGGATAGACGAAGCCCTGGGCCCGGCCGCTCAGCACGGCCTTGCCGATCGAGAGAGCCTTCTGGGCGGCCGTGGCGGCCTTGGCCTTCCAGTGGGCATGGCGCTGGTTGCGCTTCCCTTTCGAGGTCTTCTTCTTGGGAACAGCCATCCCCGTTCACTCACAGCCAAACGAGGATCCTCCGCTGCGGGCTTGCCTTTCGTCAAATCGCTAAGCTCCTGCGAAAGCCGCAACCCCGTGAGCAAGAGCCTTCCACCGGCTGCTGCAAGCGCCGCTGAGACGGCTGCGGCAGGGTCCGTTCAGGCGACTGCAGCAGGGTCCGCCCAGGCGGACAAGCCAGGGCCGGCCAACGACGCGGCGACTGCGAAGCCCAGCGCCACCGAGCCGGCGACCCCTGCCCGGCCCGTGGTCGAGTCGCTGGCCGATCGTCTCGGTGGAGGGCGTGTCCCCACGCCCTCCTACAGCCAGCTGTTGGCCGACCTGAAGGGTGGAAAGGTCAAGGAATTGCAGCTGTCCATCGCCCGTCGGGAAGTGGAGGCGCGCTTCGCGGACGGCCGGGTGGCGCGGGTCCCGGTCTTCAACAACGACCAGCTGCTGCTGCGGACGGCGGAGCAGGCCCGGGTCCCGCTCACGGTCCGGGACGACCGCAGCGAGGCGGCCACCGCCTCGCTCGTCTCCAACGGTCTGCTGGTGCTGCTGCTGCTGATCGGGCTGGGGCTGCTGCTGAAGCGTTCAACCCAGGTGGCCAGCCGGGCCATGGGCTTCGGCAGCAGCAAGCCCCGGCTGCAGCCGGAGAACACGGTCACGGTCCGCTTCGAGGACGTGGCCGGCATCGCCGAGGCCAAGGAGGAGCTCCAGGAGGTGGTGACCTTCCTGCAGTCCCCGGAGCGCTACACGGCCATCGGTGCCCGCATCCCCAAGGGCGTGCTGCTCGTCGGTCCCCCGGGCACCGGCAAGACCCTGCTGGCCCGTGCCATCGCCGGGGAGGCCGGGGTGCCCTTCTTCTCGATGGCCGCCTCGGAATTCGTCGAGATGTTCGTGGGCGTGGGGGCGAGCCGGGTGCGGGATCTCTTCCGCAAGGCCAAGGCCAAGGCCCCGTGCATCATCTTCATCGACGAGATCGATGCGGTCGGGCGCCAGCGCGGTGCCGGGATCGGCGGCGGCAACGATGAGAGGGAGCAGACCCTCAACCAGCTGCTGACCGAGATGGATGGCTTCGAGGAGAACTCCGGCGTGATCCTGGTGGCGGCAACGAACCGACCGGATGTGCTCGATGCCGCCCTGATGCGGCCTGGCCGATTCGACCGTCGCATCACCGTCGATCTGCCCGACCGCCGTGGGCGGGAGGAGATCCTGGCCGTCCATGCCCGCACCCGCCCGCTGGACGAGGCGGTTTCCCTGGCCGACTGGGCCAGCCGCACCCCCGGGTTCTCCGGTGCGGATCTGGCCAACCTGCTCAATGAGGCGGCGATCCTCACCGCCCGCCGCCAACAGAGCGCCATCGATGAGGCGGCCCTCAGCGATGCCCTCGAGCGGATCACCATGGGCCTGGCGGTGGCCCCCCTGCAGGACTCGGCCAAGAAGCGCCTGATCGCTTACCACGAAGTGGGTCATGCCCTGCTCACCACCCTGGTGCCCCATGCCGATCGGCTGGACAAGGTGACCCTGCTGCCCAGGGCGGGCGGGGTCGGCGGTTTTGCCCGCACCATGCCGGACGAGGAGCTGCTGGATTCCGGCCTGATCAGCAAGGCCTACCTGCAGGCCAGGCTCGTGGTGGCCATGGGCGGCCGGGCTGCCGAGCTGGTGGTGTTCGGGCCCAGTGAAGTGACCCAGGGAGCCGCCGGTGACCTGGAGATGGTGTCCCGGATCTGCCGTGAGATGGTCACCCGCTACGGCTTCTCCTCGCTTGGTCCCCAGGCCCTCGAGGGGGAGGGTGTCGAGGTCTTCCTCGGCCGCGACTGGCTGCGATCCCAGCCCGCCTATTCCCAGGGGACGGGCAACCGGATCGATGCGCAGGTGCGTTCCCTGGCCCAGGCGGCTCTCGACCGGGCCGTGGACATGCTCAGGCCCCGTCGGGACCTGATGGATCTCCTGGTGGACCGGCTGATCGCCGAGGAAACCATCGAGGGGGAGGTGTTCCGCCGTCTGGTCGAAGCGCATGACCGGGGCGCCGGGGCCCCGGCCCCTCCGGGTTCATCAGGCGGCCAGCCCGCTGCTGAAGCGGATGTCGAGGCTGCGCAGGTAGGTGTGTAGGCCGGCGTCCTGAATCGGCAGCAGCAGGGCCTCCCGGCCACTGTCGTTCACATGGCTGTGCCAGTGGCCCGGTGGCGTCACGAAGGCGGCGCCGGGTTCCCACTCCATCCGCACCGGGTTGCGGATCGTGCCGTCCGGGTTCAGCTCGGGCCCCGAGAGCGTGGCGCAGCCGGGGGCACAGTCGATCACCAGATCCAGGGCCACCGACTGGTGCCGGTGGGGCGGTTGCACGGCTCCGGCCGGCACCAGGCCGTACATCGCCCAGAGGGTGTGGGTCACGGTGCGGCTGGCCGGCAGATCGCTGTTGGCCAGCAGCAGGCTGAGCCGGTTGCTGCGGGCACTGCTGGGGTCGTCCGACAGGGCCGCCAGTTCCTGCCGCAGCCACGCGCCGGGGTAGTGGGTGGCCTCGAAGCGGGGGCGATCGGCGCTCACCCCCAGGTGGCTGAGCAGGGGAGCATCGTGAACCCAGTAGAGAACGCTCTCCTCGACGGCTTCCAGCTGGGCGGCCTCGCCGGCGGGCAGCACGAACAGATCGCCCTGGCGCCAGTCCTGGCTGAAGTCGTGGCCCCCTGGCGAGGCCGGTTGACGGCAATGGCCGGTTCCCCTCCACACATAGAAGAGGGAGCTGGTGGCGTTGGCACCGGCGCTGATCGACTCGCCCGCGAGAATCCGCACGAAGTTGGCGCTGAGGGCCGGGCTGGTGGCCGGCCCCTGGCAGCCCAGCTCGCGGCTGAGATCGAGGGGAAGGATGGCGCTGGGTCCCCGGGCATGCAGCTCAGGTCCCCAGCGTCCCTCCGGGATCGGCTCGGTGAGACCGCGGCGCACCGGATTGGCAGCCTGGCGGTAATCGAACAGCTGGGCCTTGCTGCTGGCCGCGGCTGGGGCCTCGGGCGTAAGGGTCATGGCTCAAGCCACAGGACGATCGGTGGCCGAGCCTATGCAGCCCGGGCCGGGGCTGGGGTGCTCGCGGGCACAGGACGGGGCCTCAGCCCCCGGCCACCGCGGGCACGATCGACACCTCATCGCCGTCCTTGAGACCGGTGGCCTGGTTTTCCAGAAAACGGATGTCCTCGCTGTTCACGTAGATGTTGAGGAAGCGGCGCAGCTTGCCGTTCTCATCGCAGAGGCGGGCCTTCAGCCCGGGGAACTGGCCGTCGAGGGCGTCGATCAGGGTGTCGATGCTGGCGGCCTCGAGCTCCACGCTGGCCTGGTCATTGGTGAACTTCTGAAGGGGAGTGGGGATCAGAACCTGAATGCCCATGGATCGGCGCGACGTTGGGAAAGGGAAAGGGAGAAGTGGAACAGCAGGCAGCCCATGGGCTGCAGGAGGGTCAGCCCCGGTGGTCGGCCTGGGCCTGCTGCCAGGCGGCCTTGAAGCTCTCCAGCTGGGCTTCGATCGTGTAGGGCGCTCCGATGGCATCGACCACGGCCTCGGTGGTCTTGAGGCCGTTGCCGGTGATGTAGGCCACGGTGCGCTCCTCGGGATTGATCCTGCCCTGCTCCACGAGCTTGCGGAGCACCGCGATCGTGGTGCCACCGGCGGTCTCGGTGAAGATCCCCTCCGTCTCCGCCAGCAGCTTGATCCCGTCGACGATCTCCGCGTCGCTCACCGCGGCGATGCTGCCGCCGGTGCGGTTGGCGATGTCGATGGCATAGGGGCCGTCGGCCGGGTTGCCGATCGCGATCGATTTGGCGATCGTGTGGGGCTTCACCGGGGTGATGAAGTCCCGGCCTTCGGCGAAGGCCTGGGCGATCGGGCTGCAGCCCTCGGCCTGGGCGCCGCTGAAGCGCACGGACTTCTCCTCCACCAGGCCGCACTGGATGAACTCGTCGAAGCCCTTGCGGATCTTGGTGAACAGGGATCCGGAGGCCAGGGGAGCGACGATGTGGTCAGGCAGTTCCCAGCCCAGCTGCTCGATCACCTCATAGCCGAGGGTCTTGGAGCCCTCCGAGTAGTAGGGCCGCAGGTTGATGTTCACGAAGCCCCAGCCGAAGGTGTTGGCGACTTCCGAGCAGAGGCGATTCACCTGGTCGTAGTTGCCGTGCACCGCCATCAGGGTGGGGTTGTAGATCAGGGTGCCCAGCACCTTGCCGAGTTCCAGATCACTGGGGATGAAGACGCAGCATTCGAGCCCGGCATGGGCGGCGATGGCGGCGGTGGAGTTCGCCAGGTTGCCCGTGGAGGCGCAGCTGACCGTTGTGAACCCCAGCTCCCGGGCCCGGGTGAGGGCCACCGACACCACCCGATCCTTGAAGGAGAGGGTGGGCATGTTGACGCCGTCGTTCTTGATGTAGAGGCTGTTGAGGCCCAGGCGGCGTGCCAGGTTGTCGGCCTTGAGCAGGGGGGTGAAGCCCGTGCCGACGTCGATCGGATCGCCCTCGATCGGCAGGAAATCGCGGTATCGCCAGATGGAGGAGGGACCCGCTTCGATGGTGGCCCGGCTCACCCGGTTGCGGATGGCGTCGTAGTCGTAGACGACCTCCAGCGGGCCGAAGCAGACGTCTTCGCAGACGTGGCGGGCACCGGCCTCGTAGGCGTGGCCGCATTCCTTGCAGCGCAGGCCCGTGAAGGTGGAGCGGGAGAGGGTGGCCGTCACGGTGTCGCCCGATGCTGCCCGGAACCCTAACAGCGCGATCCAGCCCCGGAATGAATACCCGACCCGGTGGATCGGGTTATGTCGGCGGCGTTGGGGTGCCCCTGTCGCCACGGCCCCCTTGTCGCCGCAGCAAGGCTGTCTAGCCTCGAGCGGTGATGCGCGCTCTCCGCTCCCCTTCACCCAGCCGCCGGCGGTCCTGGTGGCTGCTGCTGCTGGGGCTCTCTCTCGCGGCCGCAGCCCTGCTGACCGCAGCCCGCCTCTGGGTGGAATGGAGCTGGTTCAGTCAGTTCGCGCTCCAGACCGTGTTGCTGCGCCGCTGGGCACTGCAGCTTCTGGGGCTGGTGCTGGGGCTGGCCCTGACGGCGGGGCTGCAACGGTGGCTGCTCTGGTTCTGGGCCCTGCCCGCCGCGTCGAGCGGGCGGCTGCGTCTGGAGCCCGTTCCCTATGGCGGGGTTCTGCTCGGACTGCTGGCCGGCGGCCTGCTCCCCCTGGCCCTGCTGTGGGGTCTGCTTCAGCGTCTGGCCTTCCAGCCGTTCGATCCCGATCGGCTGCATGGCCTGGTTGGTCTGGCGGCGGTGCCGCCGGGGCCGCTCGTCCTGGCCCTGGCTCTGGCCGTCGTGCTGTTGCTGGCCCGTCCCCAGGCGGCGGCCAGGGGGGTGCAGCTCGCCGGCGGGATGGTGGTCGCCGTCCTGCTGGCCCGGGGCTGGGGTCTGTGGAGTCTGGCGGCCGCAGCCCAGGCCGCGGGGATCCGCGAGCCTCTGCTGGGGGCCGATGTGAGCTTTGTGCTGATGCGCTTCCCGGCGCTGGCGCTGGCCCTCACCCTGGCCCTGGCCCTGATGGCCACGACCCTGTCGCTGGCCCTCTGGGGGGTGATGGCGCGGGCTCCCCAGCTCAGTGACGGGCGGTTCGCGGGCTTCAGCCCAGAGCAGCTGCTGGCCCTGCGCTGGCCCATGGCTCTGGCGGCCTTGCTGGTGGCCATGGCCTTCTGGCTGGGGCGGCATCAGCTGCTGCTCAGCACCTCGGGCAGCGTGCCCGGTGCGGGCTGGCTGGATGTGCATCTGGCTCTTCCGGTCCGCACCGGATCGGCCGTGATCGCCCTGGCCATGGCGGTGCTGCTGGTGAGCCCCCTGGCGCGGCAGGGCCGCCGGGCTCCGCTGGTGAGCCTGCTGGCGCTGCTGCTGGTCCTCCTGCCGCTGGTGGAGCTGGGCTTGAAGCCCCTGGTGCAGAACCTGCTGGTGAACCCCCAGGAGCTGGAACGGGAACAGCCCTATCTCGCCCGCTCGATCGATGCCACCCGGCGTGCCCTTCAGGTCGATGGCATGGATGTCTTCGACCGCGTTCCCAAGGGCCGCCTGACCCGACAGGATCTGGTGGAAGGCCAGGCCACCCTGCGCAACGTCCGTCTCTGGGACAGTGCCCCCCTGCTGGCCACCAACCGCCAGCTGCAGCAGCTGCGGGTGTACTACCGCTTCTCCGAGCCCGCGGTGGACCGCTATCCGCTGCAGCCCAGGTCCGGCCTGGGACGCCAGCAGGTGATCATGGCCGCCCGGGAGCTGGATCAGGCGGCCCTGCCTCGCCAGGCCCGCACCTGGCTCAACCGCCATCTGGTGTTCACCCACGGCAACGGCTTCACCCTCTCGCCGGTGAACACCAGCGGACCGGCGGGCTTGCCCGACTTCTTCATCTCCGACCTGGGTCCCTCGACCCGCATCGAAGGCAACCAGGCTCTCGGGATCAGCCGGGAGGAGGTGAAGGCCGTGGTCCCGATCGAGGATCCCTTCCTCTACTTCGGCTCCCTGCCCTCCCCCTATGCCCTCGCTCCGACTGCGGTGGAGGAGTTCAACTATCCCCAGGGAGACGACAATTTCTACATCCACTACAGCGGTGGGGCCGGGGTGCCGATGGGCCGCTTCTGGCAGCGGGTGGCGGCCGCGATCTACCTCGGGGAGCCCAAGCTGCTGGTGCGGGGGGAGCTCAATGCCGCGACCCGTCTTCTCCTCCACCGGGAGGTGCGGGACCGGGTTCGAACCCTGGCTCCCTTCGTGCGCTGGGAGGCCGAGCCCTACCTGGTGTCGGTCCGGATCGAGGACTCCCCCCCGCTCCGCTCCGAGCATCACCAGTACTGGATCGTCGACGGCTTCACCACCAGTCCTTACTACCCCTACAGCGCGCCGGTGCCAGGGGAGCCCAGCATCCGCTACGTGCGCAATGCGGTGAAGGTGGTGGTGGATGCCTTCACCGGCCAGATGGTGCTCTATGTGGCCGAACCGGAGGATCCGCTGATCCGCAGCTGGCAGCGGCTGTTCCCCGAGCTGTTCCGGCCCCTGGAGGCCATGCCGGCGGCCATCCGGGCCCACATCATGTACCCACGCTGGCAGTTTCAGCTCCAGACGACCCAGCTGCTTCGCTACCACGTCACCGACCCGCGCATCTTCTACAGCGGTGACGATGTCTGGCAGGTTCCCAAGGAGCTCTACGGGGAGGAGCAGGTCCCGGTGGAGCCGTATCACATCAGTGCCCAGCTCCCGGGGCAGACCGAGCCCGAGTTCCTGCTGCTGCAGCCCCTGACGCCGCTGTCCCGCCCGAACCTGGTGGGGTGGCTGGCGGCCCGCAGCGACGCCCCCCACTACGGCGAACTGACCCTGCTGCGGTTCCCCAGCCAGCTGCCGATCTATGGGCCGGAGCAAGTGCAGGCGCTGATCAACCAGAACCCGCGGATCAGTCAGCAGTTCGGACTGTGGAACCGCGCCGGATCGGAGGTGATCCAGGGCAATCTGCTGGTGGTGCCGATCGGCGATGCGCTGCTCTATGTCGAGCCGGTGTATCTGCGGGCCCGGGCGGGTGGCTTGCCCACCCTGACCCGGGTGGTGGTGAGTGACAGCTCCCGCATCGCCATGGAGGCGACCCTCGATGAGGCGATCGAGGCCCTGCTGGATCCGGGCCGCTCCAGCGAGGCCTCGCCGATCGTTCCACCGGTCTGACCGCCATCACGACCTGCGGGAACCAGTCAGGCCATCGGGACGCATCAAAAAAGGGCCCCGCAGGACCCTTGGAGGCATGCCGGACCCAGGCTGGATCCGTGGCGGATCAATCGCCTCAGGCGGCGACGGCCACCTTGGGATCGAGTTCGCCCTTGGCGTACAGACCGGCGTAGTAGTTGATGTCGCGCTGCTTGATCTTGCTGGCGTTGCCGGCGCACCAGAACTGCTGGTAGCGATCCAGGCACACCTGCTTCATGTAGGCCCGGGCGGGCTTGTTGAAGTGGCGGGGATCGAAGTTGGCGGGATCCTTGGCGGCGGCTTCACGGATGGCAGCGGTGAAGGCGAGGCGGTTGTCGGTGTCGATGTTCACCTTGCGAACGCCGTTGCGGATGCCTTCCTGGATCTCCTCCACGGGCACGCCGTAGGTCTCGGGGATGGCACCGCCGTACTGGTTGATCATGTCCAGCCACTCCTGGGGCACCGAGGAGGAGCCGTGCATCACCAGGTGGGTGTTGGGGATGGCCTTGTGGATCTCGGCGATGCGGCTGATCGCCAGCACTTCACCGGTGGGCTTGCGGGTGAACTTGTAGGCGCCGTGGCTGGTGCCGATGGCGATCGCCAGGGCGTCGACTTTGGTCTTGGCGACGAAGTCGGCGGCTTCGGCGGGGTCGGTGAGCAGTTGGCTGTGGTCGAGCTTCCCTTCGAAACCATGGCCGTCCTCCGCCTCACCCATGCCGGTCTCGAGGGAGCCCAGGCAGCCCAGCTCGCCCTCCACGCTCACGCCGATGGCGTGGGCCACGTCCACCACTTCCTTGGTGACGGCCACGTTGTACTCGTAGCTGGCGGGGGTCTTGGCGTCGGCCATCAGCGAGCCGTCCATCATCACCGAGGTGAAGCCGTTGGCGGCGGCGCCGTAGCAGGTGGCGGGGCTGTTGCCGTGGTCCTGGTGCATCACCACCGGGATGTCCGGATAGGTTTCCACGGCGGCCAGGATCAGGTGACGCAGGAAGCTCTCACCGGCGTACTGGCGGGCGCCGCGGGAGGCCTGCAGGATGACCGGACTGTCGGTCTCGTAGGCCGCCTCCATGATCGACTGCACCTGCTCGAGGTTGTTCACGTTGAAGGCAGGGATGCCGTAGCCGTTTTCAGCGGCATGGTCGAGCAGCAGCCGAAGCGGAACGAGCGCCATGGGAAACCTCGCAGTCGGAAGTGGGAACTGCGGGGGAGTCTAGGTGATGCCTCACGGGTCTCAGTCGCCGTCGCCGCGGCGGCAGGCGACAGAAAACCCCCGGCCGTCATCGGCGGCCGGGGGAGGCAGGGGACGAAGGATCAGTCGATCAGCCGCTGCTTGCGCAGGGACTGGAGCGTGAATCCGTGCTGCTTGGCGGCGCGGCGGGCCTCTTCGGCCTGGCGGGCCAGCTGTCTGGCTGTGGTGATGGACATGGACGTGCCTCCGGTGAGAGCGGGCTCGGGTTGGATGGCGCGTTGCTTCGGGTGAACGGGACTTCCCGGTGGATCCCTACTTCCGCCAGAGGGGCCATGGGGCCCCCGGTCAACGTGGTTGAACTGTAGCGGTTGCTACCGATTTGCGGAGGTGTTGGCCGGTGGCGCCCGGGCGAGTCCGGATGCGGATTGCCGCCCTGGCAGGCCGCCGCCTCAGCCCTTGCGAGCCGCCGCCTCAGTCCTGGCGGGCCCGGTCACAGCAGCGCTGGCTCACCACCCCTTCCGCCAGGCCGGGCACCATCGGACGTCTCTCCCGCACGGCATCGCTCCACCAGCCATGGAGCCGGGCCACCGGGGCGATCCGGCCGTCCTCCCAGGTTCGCCGGAAGGCCAGGTCCGGGTCGGGTTCCAGGCGGCGCAGGGGCTCGCCGCCCCGGGCCAGCCAGAGGTTGAAGCCGTGCACGTAGTCGGCCTGGTTGTCCGACCCCAGCACCGCGGTGGCCTCCCGTCCATAGAGCTCCAGCCAGCAACCCCGCCCCTGGCGGGTCACCGACGCCAGGCTCAGCTGGGCCGGCACCATCCGCCCGTCCGCGCCCTGCAGCTCCAGCTGCACCAGGGCGATGTCCTCGGCGTCAACCGTGCCCATCCGCCCCTCCCCATCCGGCAGGGGTCGTTCGGCAATCGCCGTGCTCAGCTGAGCCCGCAGGTTCCGGGTGGGTCCCACCAGCCAGTGGAGCAGGTCAAAGGCGTGGGTGCCGAGGGCGCCGAGAACCCCTCCCCCCGCGGTGGCCTGGGAATACCAGCTCCAGGGGCGGGTGGCATCGGCCCGGCTGCCCATCAGCCAGTCGAGCTTGACCAGCACCAGCTCGCCGAGGACACCGCTGCGCAGCAGGTCCGCCAGCTGCTGGAACAACGGCACGGCCCGGTACTCGAAATCCACGGCCACGGTCAGCCGCTGGGCGAGCGCCAGCCGCTGCAGCTCCTCGGCCTCGGTGGCCGAGAGGGCCACCGGCTTTTCGAGCATGAGGTGCTTGCCGGCGAGCAGGGCCTGCCTGGCCAGCTCGAAGCGGGGCTCCGGCGGGGTGGCGATCACCACCGCTTCCACCGCGGGGTCGGCCAGGAGCGCGCCGAAGTCCGTCTGCCCGGGCAGCCCGGCCGCCCGGCAGGCGGACTCCAGCCGATCGGCACGGGGATGCCAGAGGGCGACGGGCTCGGTGGTGGCACAGGCCTGCAGGGCCGGCAGATGCACCTTCTCACCGAAGCCGAGGCCGGCGATCGCCACCCCGAGGGGCCGGGCGGCGGCGGCGGGGAGGGTCATGGTTCAGGAGCGTCGCTTCAGGCAGCCTGGAACAGCGAGGCCCCTGCCGCGCAGCTGGCGTCGATCACCGCGCTGATCAGGTCATCACCGCTGGCGGGCTGCCATTCGGCACCGAAGCGGGGCACACCGTTGACCGAGGTGTCGCGGTACAGCTTCTGGCCGCAGTCGATTTCCATCACGTAGAGATCCCCGAGGCGGGGCCGGTCGGCCTCGCTGGCCGGCTGGAACCGGCTCAGCACCGAGAGATTGCCGGCGCGGCTCAGCCGCAGGCTGCCGGCGTCCCACCACTGCCGCCCGTCGGCGTTGGCCGGCACCTCCCGCCAATCCACCGAGGCGGCCAGGGCACGCGGCGTGGCCATCCCGGCCAGGGGCAGGTGCACCAGGAGGCACAGCAGCAGGGCAAGACCGGAGCGGAGCACCGTCATGCCGCTCCTTCCATCCCGACGGCCTCGCGACAGCCATGCAGCCGCAGCAGGTTGGCCAGGGTGGCGCGGAAATCGGGCCGGGTGACGATCGCGTCCACGAAGCCGTGGTCCTGCAGGTACTCGGCGGTCTGAAAGCCCTCCGGCAGCTTCTCGCGCAGGGTCTGCTCGATCACCCGCCGGCCGGCAAAACCGATCAGGGCCTTGGGTTCGGCCAGGATGAGGTCCCCCAGCATGGCGAAGCTGGCGGTGACCCCCCCTGTGGTGGGGTGGGTGAGCAGGGGGATGTAGAGCAGCTCGGCGTCGCGGTGGCGCTGCAGCGCACCGGAGATCTTGGCCATCTGCATCAGGCTCAGCATGCCCTCCTGCATGCGGGCACCGCCGGAGGCGCAGACGATCAGCAGCGGCAGGCGCCGCTGGGTGGCCGCTTCGATCAGACGGGTCAGCTTCTCGCCGACCACCGATCCCATCGAGCCGCCCATGAAGCGGAAGTCCATCACCCCGAGGGCCAGGGGCATCCCACTGGTGCGGCAGAGACCGGTGATCACCGCATCGTTGAGCCCCGTGCTCTGCTGGCTGTCCCGGATCCTGTCGGCGTAGCTGCGCCGATCCTTGAACTCGAGCGGATCGGTGGGAGCCAGGTCACTGTCCAGGGGCTCGAAACTGCCGGGATCGGCGATCAGACGGATGCGCTCCTCGCTGTCGATCCGGTGGTGGTGGCCGCAGCCCTTGCAGACACTGGCATTGGCGATCAGATCCTTGCGGTAGACCACGAGGCCGCAATCAGGGCATTTGCTCCACAGACCATCCCCTTCCTCCACCTCCTGGGCGGCGCGCACCACCGGCGGCACCTTGCGGCGATCAGCGAACCAATCGAACAGCGACATCAGCGGGTCGGCAGGGGATGCACGGGCATTCCGACCATTTAAGGCGGCAGACGTTTGCGGCTCCTGTTGGGCTCCGAGCGATCCGTAGGGGGTGGGCTCAGAAGGCCAGGCCGAGCTGGTGGAGCCAGAAGTCGTGGCCCAGCAGCCACACCGCAGCGCCGCCGGCGGTGAGGAAGGGGCCGAAGGGCAGGGGCTGCAGGGGGCCAAGCCGTCCGCTGAGTCGACCGACGATGCCCACGGCCGCCCCCCCGAGCACCGCCAGGGCCACGGTCAGGCCAAGCCCCGTCAGACCGAGCCAAGCCCCCAGCAGGGCTGCGAGCTTGGCATCCCCGAGGCCGAGAGCCGGTCGGCCGGCCAGCTTTTCGGCGATGGCACTGACGCTCTCGAAGCCCAGCAGGCCCACCCCAGCGGCGGCGAGATGGTGGAACAGGAGGTCTCTGCCGACCCCTTCACCCTGGGCGAAACCGATCAGCGCGGTGCAGCCCAGGCCCAGCAGCAGGCCGTTGCGGCAGAGGGGCTCAGGCAGCCAGAGGCGGTCCAGGTCGATCAGGGTGAGCGGGATCAACCAGCTCAGCAGCAACCAGCCGGCGGCCACCAGGGTCCAGGGCAGCGGATCGGGGCCCATGGCACTGGGGGTGGCGAGCAGGGCCGCCACCCAGAGCCCCGCGGTGAGCAGCTCCACCAGGGGATAGCGCCAGCTGATCGCCGCCCCGCAGTGGCGGCAGCGCCCCCGCAGCAGCAGCCAGCCCAGCACGGGAATGTTGTCGTGCCAGCGCAGGCGGGTGCCGCAGTGGGGGCAATGGCTGGGCGGGCGCACGAGGGATTCCTCGCGGGGCAGGCGCCACGCCACGACGTTGAGGAGGCTGCCGATGCAGGCACCCAGGAGGCAGGCCAGCCAGAGCCAGAAGGGGGATGGCCTCGGGACCATCAGCAACAGCGGATCGGGCGCCATGGCGTCAGGAGGGAAGTGGCGTCAGCGGTGAAGGGGCGTCAACGGAACGGGTCCGGCGGATTCAGAACGGACGTATTCAGAACGGACGTGTCCAGCGGACCCGGCTGCCGCCTCCCCGCGGGTTGCGGCCGCGGATCAGGTCGATCGGAATGAACTGCTCCTCCGGCAGGAGCACCGGCTGTTCGAAGACCACCCGGCCCCGATCGCCCTGAAGGACCACCCCGCAGGGTTCCGCTCCTCCGGGACAACGCTCCATGTAGTGGAACATCGCGCGACGGGCCAGCTGGAGGACCAGCTGGCTGTTGATCCGGTCCAGACGAAGGTTGGGAGCAGCCGAAGCGGCTGCTCCCGTGATCAGGAAAGAAGGGCAGGATGGGCTGGGTGTGGCGTTGGAAATGGCCTCACCGCCTCCGACTTCATCGGCCCAGACTAAACGCAGAGAGCGGGTTCGCGCCCCTCCGTCATCCCAGTTTCCGCTTGTCTTCGATCATGCGATGGATGATCGGGGTCAGGATCAGCTCCATGGCGAAGCCCATCTTGCCGCCGTTCACCACGATCGAGGTGGGGCTTGACATGAAGGAGTCATGAATCATGTCGAGCAGGTAGGTGAAGTCGATGCCCCACTTCTCCCGTGCACCCTTGCGGAAGTGGATGATCACGAAGCTCTCATCCGGCGTGGGGATGTTCCGGATCATGAAGGGGTTCGAGGTGTCCACGGTCGGCACCCGCTGGAAGTTGATGTCCGTGCGGCTGAACTGCGGGCAGATGTGGTTGATGTAATCCGGCATGCGCCGGAGGATGGTGTCCACGGTGGCTTCGGCGGAATAGCCCCGTTCGGCATTGTCGCGGGAGATCTTCTGGATCCACTCCAGGTTGGTGATCGGCACCACGCCCACCAGCAGGTCGGCCAGGGAGGCCACGTCGTAGCCCTCGCCGACCACGCCGCCGTGCAGCCCTTCGTAGAACAGCAGATCGGTGGCGCCGGGGATTGGTTCCCAGGGGGTGAACTGACCGGGCTCGAGGCTGGTGCCCAGCCGGCTGTTGTGCTCGGCGGCTTCCTCGACCGAATGGAGGTAGTACCGCTTCTGGCCGCCACCGGTCTCGCCGTAGGTGTGGAACAGCTCCTGAAGCTTGTCGAAGAGGTTGGCCTCGGGGCCGAAGTGGGAGAAGTTCTCGCCTTTGGCCACCGCCGCGGCCATGGCTTCCTTCATCGGGCCCCGCTCGTAGCGGTGGTAGCTGTCGCCCTCCACCACGGCCGGCGTAATGCCCTCCCGCGTGAAGATGTACTCGAAGGCCCGTTTGACCGTGCTGGTCCCGGCGCCTGAGGAACCGGTGACGGCCACGACCGGATGACGCTTCGACATGCGCAGGGATCAGGGAAACTCCGGCGAGTTTGGCAGGTCGCCGGACCCCCTCCAGCTGCTCCGGCGGGGTGGCTCAGCCGTCCAGCGCCGCCAGCAGTTGCTCCCCCATCGCCTGGCAGCCCAGCTGGGTGCAGCCGTCGCCCATCAGGTCGCCGGTGCGGTAGCCGGTCGTCAGCACCCTGTCGACGGCGGCCTCGAGGTCGGCGGCGGCGGCGTCCTGCTGCAGGCCGACCCGCAGCATCATCGCGGCACTGAGCACCATCGCCATCGGATTGGCCTTGTCCTGGCCGGCGATGTCGGGGGCCGAGCCGTGGATCGGCTCGAACAATCCCGGCCCCGTGCTGCCCAGGGAGGCGGAGGGCAGCATGCCGATCGAGCCGCTCAGCATGGCGGCCTCGTCGCTCAGGATGTCACCGAACAGGTTGCTGGTGAGCAGCACGTCGAACTGGCGGGGATCCCGCACCAGTTGCATGGCGGCGTTGTCCACGTACATGTGGCTCAGGGCCACATCGGCGTAGCTGTCGCCGTGCAGGCTCTCCACCCGGTCACGCCACAGCTGGCTCACATCCAGCACGTTGGCCTTGTCGACGCTGCAGAGACGGCCGCGGCGCTGGCGGGCCAGATCGAAGCCCACCCTGGCGATCCGGTCGATCTCGAAGTCGCTGTAGGCCATGGTGTTGAAGGCCCGGATCTGGCCATCCGCCTCGACCCGGCCCTTGGGGGTCCCGAAGTACACCCCGCCGGTGAGCTCCCGCACCACCATCAGATCGACCCCCTCGATCACCTCAGGGCGCAGGGTGCTGGCCCCGATCAGGGCGGGGATGATCTTCACCGGACGGAGGTTGGCGAAGAGGCCCAGGCCGGCCCGCAGGGCAAGCAGCCCCGACTCCGGTCTCCGCTCCCGGGGAAGGCTGTCGAAGCGGGGGGAGCCGATGGCCGCCAGCAGCACCGCATCGGCGGCCCTGCAGGCGGCCAGGGTGGTGTCCGGCAGGGGCATCCCGGTGGCGTCGATGGCGGCGCCGCCCATCGGCTGCTCGTCGTAAGCCAGCGCAAAGCCGTGGCGCCGGCTCACCGCATCCAGCAGCTGGCGTGCCACGGCCATGATCTCCGGACCGATGCCGTCGCCGGCGAGGAGGGTGATCCGGTGGCTGGAGGTCATGGTGGCGGGGGTGGCGCTGCCGAAGGCAGCCCCTCAGGAGAGTGGCGCGAGGTTAGGTCGCAGCCCTGCGCCGGCCCCGATCAGCCTGGCGGCTGATCGCCCGGACGCCTGTCGAGCTGGCGCAGCTGCCGGGCCATCTCCGGCAGCCTGCTGAAGGCCGCGGAGCAGCGCAGCCAGAGGCGGTTGGGGATGGCGGGATACCCGCTCACCACCTCGCCGGGGGCCACTTCGCCGTGGATGCCGGACTTGGAGGAGGCGATCGAGCGATCGCCCATCACGGCCCGGTTGGCCAGGCCCACCTGGCCCGCCAGGATCACCCCATCCCCCAGCCGGGCGCCGCCGGCGATGCCCACCTGGGCGGCCAGGGCGCAGCCCCGACCGATGGTCACGCCATGGCCGATGTGCACCAGGTTGTCGATCTTGGTGCCGGCGCCGATCCGGGTCTCCCCGACGGCCGGGCGGTCGATGGTGCTGCCGCAGCCGACCTCCACCGCCTCCTCCAGCCGCACCCTGCCGGTCTGGGGCATCTTCCGCCAGCCCCCGGCCGTGGGCACGAAGCCGAACCCCTCACTGCCGATCACGGCGTTGGAGTGCACCACACAGCCCTTGCCCAGACGGGTGCCGGGGTGGAGCACCGCTCCGGCATGCAGGGTGCAGCCTTCCTCGAGATGCACGTCTTCGTAGAGCACCACGCCCGGATGGAGGGTGCAGCCCGGTCCAATCGTCACCTCGGCTCCCACCACCACGCGGGCGCCGATGTGGCTGCCCATTCCCACCACGGCGGAGGGATCGACCACGGCGCTGGGATGCACCCCCGCCGCCAGGGGCCGGGGGGGGTAGAGGGATTCCAGGGCCTCGGCAAAGGCCAGGCGGGGATCCTTCAGGGCCACCCAGGCCATGCCCCGGGCACGGGCCTGGTGTTGCAGCTGCTCGGCCCCCTCGCCATGGGCGGGCAGCAGCACGGCGCTGGCACCGCTGGCGGCCAGGGCCGCCCCGAGGGCATGGCCGGACTCCAGGAAACTCAGCTCGCCGGGGCCCGCCTGATCGAGGGCTGCGGCACCCCGCAGGGGGGTGGCGTCGCCCAGATCGTGGGCCACGCCCTCGGGTCCACCTGCGGCCCGGACTTCGCTCAGCAGGCTGAGCAGGTCGCTGAAGCGCATGGCCACGGGAACAGGCTGGCCGGGATCGTAGGGCGGTCGCTGCGGGGCTCAGTGGCCCGCCAGGGAGTCGTCGGAGGCCTCAGGGGTCAGGGTGAGGGCCATCTGGTCGCGGTGCACCACCTCCACTCCGGCCTGACCCATCAACTGCCGCAGCTCCGCGCTGCCGAGGGTGGCCAGGCCGCGGCCGAGTTCCCGGCCGTCACTGGCGAGCAGCCGCACGGCTTCGCGGGGGCCGAAGTCCCCATCCACCGCCTGGACCCCCACCGCCAGCAGCGAGGCCCCATGCCGCACCAGAGCGCGTTCAGCGCCGGGATCGAGCCGCACGCTGCCGCGGGGCAGCAGGGCGTGGGCCAGCCAGCGCTTGCGGTCGGGCAGGGGAGTCGTGGAGGGCTGGAAGACCGTGCCGACCCGCTCCCCGGCGAGCAGGGCATCCAGCACCGCGGGATCACGCCCATCGGCGAGGCGCACCCGGATGCCGCTGGAGGTGGCGATCCGTGCGGCCGCCAGCTTGGTGGTCATGCCACCGGTGCCCCACTGGCCCCCGCCCCTGGCCACGTGGCTGAGGCGCTCCAGCTCCTGCAGATCGCGCACCTCCTCGATCGGTTCGGCGCCCGCGTCGCGTCTCGGATCTCCCGAGTAGAGGCGATCCACGTCGGTGAGCAGGATCAGCTCATCGGCGCCGACGGCGACGGCCACCAGGGCCGAGAGGGTGTCGTTGTCGCCGAAGCGGAGTTCGTCGGTGGCCAGGGTGTCGTTCTCGTTGACGACCGGCACCACGCCCCAGGCCAGCAGCTGCTCCAGGGTGCGGCAGGCGTTCTGATAGCGGCGCCTGGAGGCGAGGTCGCCCCGGGTGACCAGCACCTGGGCCACCTTCAGGCCCCGCACGGCAAAGGCGTCCTGGTACAGCGCCATCAGCCGGCCCTGGCCCACGGCAGCGGCGGCCTGCAGCGCTTCCACCTCGGTGGGGCGCCCGCCCATCTCAAGGGCGGCACAGCCGAGTCCCACGGCTCCGCTGGTCACCAGGGCGATGGCCTCCCCCCGCCGGTGCGCGCGGTTGAGGCTGGCCGCCAGATCCGCGATCACCGCCGTGGTGGGCCGCGCGGCGGTGCCGCGCAAGAGGCTCGTGCCCACCTTCACGACGCGACGCATGGCGAGCCTGGTCATCGGGACAGGAGGTCCATCAGCCCAGGCCCGCCCCCAGCCAGTGGGCCATGCGCAGCTCGAGCTTCTGGAGCCGGTCGCGCTGGCAGGGGCGCCCCTCGGGGTCGATCGGCTTCACCAGCACGGTGAACAGGCCGAGGCGGTTGCCGGCGATCACGTCGGTGAACAGCCGATCGCCGATCAGCGCCACCTGATGGTGGGGCAGATCGAACTGGCTCAGCACCCGCCGCAGGGCGCTGCGCCGGGGCTTGCCGGCCGACGTGGTGAAGGGCAGGTCGAGCGCCTGGGCCACGGCGCCGATCCGCTGCCTCGAGGGGTTGTTGCTGAGCAGGTGGATCGGCAGCTGCTGGCGGGCCGCGTGCAGCCATCGTCCGGCGCTCTGGGGCAGGGTCGAGCCCCCGCCGCGGGGCAGCAGGGTGCGGTCCACATCGAGCACGAGGGCCCGGATGTCCTGATCGAGCAGGTCCTGCAGCGGCAGTTCCGCCAGTGTCCGATCCAGCAACCAGTTCGGACGCAGCAGCTGACGCAGGCTCACGCCAGGCCCTCCCGCTCCTCCAGCTCGGCCTCGATCCGGGGCTGCACCCGATCGAACTCCTCCCCTTCGACCAGCACGGCGGCCTTGCCGTCCATCCGGGCCACGACGAAGAAGGGATCGAGGGGAATGTAGAGCCCGTACTCCTGGTTGTCGGCCAGGAAGCTCACCAGCAATTCATAGGTCTCGGAGTCGTCATCCGCCTCATCCCCCTCCAGTTCGTCGGGATCCGGTTCGTCGAGCTCTCCGCTCACCGTGAGGGTGACGGCCGAGCGCACCAGGGTGAGGTCGTGCTCCTGGAGCACCACATCGGCGACGGAGAGGATCGGTTCGGTCGCATCGACCGTGTCGATCAGCTCCGGCTCGCCGTCGTCCTCGAGCCGGAACAGGCACACGGGGGTGTCGATCGGGGTCAGCAGCACGTAGTCGTGGCCGTCGAGGGGGATCAGCTGCTCGAGGAAACACAGCAGCTGGCGCCCCCGCTGATCACGGACGAGCACGGTCGGCACATCGTTGGGCGTCTCGCCGGAGGCAGTCATGCAAGAACCTGTGGAGCTCGAAAACGGTTGAGCTGTCCCCTCAGGATGGAGCAACGGAGTGCGTCGCGCCGCGATCGATGGTCGCCGGCACTACCGGCAGGCTCGGTTCCGGCCCCTCGAGCAGCCATTGTTCGAGCAGCAGCGCCGCGGCGGCGCTGTCCAGGGCACCGCTGCGGTCGCCATGGAGGCGATGCCGTTCCCCGGCAGCCCAGCTGCTGGCATGTTCGTTCACCCAGGCCAGGGGCAGGCCGGTCGCCTGGGCCAGACGTTCGCCGTAGCGGCGGCAGTGGCGTTCCTGGGCCGTGGGCTGGCCGCGGCTGTCCAGGGGAAGACCCACCACGAGGGCCTCGACCCGCCGTTCGCGGATCAGCTGCTCCAGTGCGGGCAGATCCGCCGGAAACCGCCCGCGCGCCAGGGCCGGCAGGGGACGCACCGTCAGGCCGAGGGGGTCGCAGCCGGCCAGGCCGATCCGCCGCCGGCCGACGTCGAGGGCCAGAACGGACCGGGGCTGGGGCCTGGGGCTGCGGATGGCCATGGCGAGGGCCCGGTGCCCGGGGCTAGCGGGGGACGACGGGCGTGGGCATGGGTCTGCGGCGGGGTTGCCACTGCTCCAGCATCGCCTCGAGCCGGCGGGCCGCCACCTGGGCGGGTGCCTGCAGTTCGTGCCGCCGCCAGACGCTGCGCGCCATCAGCACCCGCTCGCCGCACTCCTCGGCTCCGCTGCGGCGCAGCCACTGCTGACAGGCCTCATGGTTCACATCACAGCGGAGCCACAGGGGGGCGTTGCCGCCGAGGGCCTGCTGGGCGTGGCGGAGCAGCAGGCCTGTCGGAGCGCCGATCAGATGCTGCCAGCCGGGATGGATGGTGAGCTCCATGTCGTGGCCCCCACCGGCATGGTCACTGATCCAGCGCACGGCGGCCACCGCCTGGTTCCGGGCCGGGTCCACCAGCAGCCAGCCGCGGCGATGGCTCTGGTCGAGCAGATCCTCCACGCGCCGATCCAGCAGCTGGCGGAGCTGGGCGGGACAGGCCGCCTGCTCCAGGTGCCAGAGGGCGGGGGCGGTGCGCCGGTTCAGACTGCGCAGCTGCAGTCCGGCGGGTTCGCTGCCGTTGCCGGTCCCGGCAGGCCAGCGCCACAGCCTGTCGGTCCGCAGGGGCTGGAAACCCTGCTCGCGCAGCACCGCCAGCCGATCGCCGTCGAGGCTGGAGGCCGTGGCGATCCAGCTGCTGGCCCCTCGTCCGCGCTGGATCGCCTCGCGCAGCAGGGTGCCGGCCAGGTCGCGGCGGTGGTCCGCGGCCGAGAGGCGGAGGTGCTGCACCTGCCAGCAGCTGCTGCTGCGGTTGAGTCGGCGGGTGACGATCAGTCCCTGGGGCTCCTGGCCCGCGAAGGCCACCAGGACCTGGGGGGCGAGGGAGCGGCCCTGGCGAAGCCACTGCAGCACCTGCTCGGGCAGGTTGAGCAGGACGGCCCGCTGCAGCAGGGGCTGCAGCGGCACGAAGGCCGGATGGCCGAGCAGGGGCAGATGCCAGCCCGCGAGGGGCTCGAGCCGCCAGGAGGGTGGGGTGCTTGGGTCGCAGGGCGAGCCCGGTGGCTGTTCACCCCGCCGGGAGGCCCCTGTCCCCGTCGGGGGGAGGCTCAGGGAAGGGGAGGGGGGCTGCACCGACATCCCGCAAATTGCCTCAGGGTTGGCCTGGAAGGTCGCAGGCGGCTGGCGCAGGGTGGCCCGAGCCTTCTCCGCTGCTTGACCCACTCTATCGGCGCGTCACCACGGCTGCTCGGGCTCTCGCCTGTTCAGGCCGGGCGCACGACCACGAGCGGGGTTCGCTCGTTGGCATTCCCGGCGGGGTTGGGCCGCAGCGCCCGCTGCAGCAGCGCCTCGTCGCAGCCCCGGCTGGCCGCCAGCACCTTGACCCGTCCGAGGTCGTTGACATCCACCACGGCCACAGCGATGCCGAGGGCCTCCGCCATCCGTGCGCAGAAGTCCTCCGGCTGATCCGGGCCGAGCACGATGGTCTGGTCGTAGGGCGGGGTTGTGCCGGTCACGTCGTCGATCAGCCGGGCCTGGTCCCCGGCCAGGCGGTAGAACCAGCCCTTGAAGCCGATCAGCTTCAGGGCGGTCCCGATCAGCCAGGCCCCGAGCACCCGGGCCGGGCCCACCAGGTCGATCAGGGACTGCATGCCACAGGCGGTCGCCAGGGAGCTGGTGGGGTGGAAGACCCGGCAGAGGAGGCGGGCCAGGCCGGAGGGGGTCACCGTTTCGGGATGGTGGTACCGGCCCTGCATCACCGCCAGGGGCGTCTCGCCGATGGTGAGCACATCCCCCGGTTGCACCAGGCCACCGGCGTAGTGGCGCAGCACCGTCTCGGGATCGTCGAGGGTGCCGAGGAGATGGGTGCGCACCGGCAGTACCTGGCAGCGATCGCCGGCCCGCCAGGGCGCGCTCGCCCCCTCCAGCGGAGTCGGCCGCCGCAGGGGGATCAGGATGCCGTCACGGCGCCAGATCCGCCCGAACGGCCCGTAGTTCACCCAGCGCACCTCGAGCCAGAGGGTGTCCAGCAGGGCCTGGAGGTCGGTGCCCGGCTCGGCGCTGGCCTCCAGGCTCAGCCGTGCCCGGGTCGACTTGCGGCTCTTCACGATGTAGGCGGCCCAGTAGCCGTCCGGGCGGGTCTCCTCGTCCGGGTGGAGCGCCTCCACGTGGGTGCGCAGTCGAACGCCGCCGAGATCCCCGCGGCCGAGCAGGGTGGGATGGAGATCGAGTTCCGGGACGAACACCTCCATGCGCCGGTGGGGGTTGCGGATCGTGACGTCCCCGCTCACCCGGATCCAGTCCGGATGGCCCTCCACCGTGAAGGAACCGGCCGAGAGGCGCAGGGGCGAGGCGGGTCGCAGGCGATGGCGCAGTTCCAGCCACACCAGGGTGATCGCGAGCAGCAGTGCGGCCGCCACAACGACCTTCAGGAGAACGACCAGCAGCAAGGACGACGGTGCGCGAACCGCCGGAGCGTAAGTGGCCCCAGCGCCCTAGGGTCCGCCCAGCTGGCTGAGTCGCCGCAGCATGCGCAAGACCTTTGTGCTCGACACCAACGTGCTGCTGCACGATCCGGCAGCCATCACCCGGTTCGAGGACAACCACATCGTGATCCCGATCGAGGTGGTCGAGGAGATCGATCGCTTCAAGCGGGACCCGGCCGAGAAGGGGCGCAACGCCCGCCAGGTCTCCCGGCTGCTGGATGATCTGCGGGCCAAGGGAAACCTGGCCGACGGGGTGCTGAACGGCGACGAAGGCGGCACCCTCAAGGTGGTGTTCTGCCGTGCCGAGACGCTGCGGGAGCTGCCCCCCGAGCTCAAGGCCGGCAACGGCGACAACAACATCCTGGCGGTGGCCCTCGAGCAGCAGCGGCTCGAAGCGGTGATGGGTGGCCAGCCTCCCGTGGTGCTCGTCACCAAGGACACCAATCTGCGCATCAAGGCCGATGCGGTGGGTCTGATCGCCCAGGACTACACCACCGACAAGGTGGCGATCGGTGATCTCTACCCAGGGGTCTGCGAAGTCTGGGCTGACGCCGCCGAGATGGACGCGGTGAAGTCCGCCCCGGGGCTGGCGGTGGAAGGGCTCGACCTGCCCGAGCTGTTGCAGGCCAATGAGGGGGTCATGCTGCGGGATCGGACCCAGCCGGCCCACACCCTGCTGACGCGCTACACGGCAGCCAGCGGAACCCTGCAGCCGCTGCAGCGGGCACCGAAGGCCAAGCTGGGTCGCATCCACCCCCGTAACCGTGAGCAGACCTTCGCCCTCGACCTGCTGCTGGACCCCGAGATCCAGCTGGTCACCCTGGTGGGCAAGGCCGGCACGGGCAAGACCCTGCTCGCCCTGGCGGCGGGTCTGCATCAGGTGGCCGATGAGCGGCTCTACGAGCGGCTGCTGGTGACGCGCCCGGTGATCTCCCTGGGCAAGGAGCTCGGCTTCCTGCCCGGGGACATCGAGGAGAAGATGGGGCCCTGGATGCAGCCCATCATCGACAACCTCGACTTCCTCCTGGGTGGGGGGGACGAACCATCCCGGGGCAGCGGCGGCTCGAGCGGTTCGGCCGGTCGTGCCGGCTCCCACCGCACCCAGCGCAGCAACTGGTCGGATCTCAAGGGCATGGGGCTGCTGGAAGTGGAGGCGATCAGCTACATCCGCGGCCGCTCGATCCCCCGCCAGTACATGGTGGTGGACGAGGCCCAGAACCTCACCCCCCATGAGGTGAAGACGATCGTGACCCGGGTGGGCGAGGGCACCAAGATCGTGCTTACCGGGGACCCTTACCAGATCGATAACCCCTACGTGGATGCCGACAGCAACGGCCTCACCTGGCTGGTGGAGCGCTTCAAGGGCCAGGCGCTGGCCGGCCATGTGACCTTGATGCGTGGAGAGCGCTCGCCCCTGGCCGAGCTGGCCGCCAACCTGCTCTGACCCTGATCAGCGGGCCCGGTGAATCGCAGCGGCTGGGCGCCTGCGCCGGCGGACCTCCCGGCATCTCCGAGCTGGTGATCATCAGGACCACGCTTTCTGGCAAACCTGGCAGGGGCTGACAACCAGACCCCGGCCTTGCGGCATGGGTGGATGACCTCAGCGTGCATCAAAGCGGCGTGATCTTCATCAGAGAAAGCCAGGCAATCGTTCCTGTCCGAACGATCCCACTTCAGGGATTCTTGGTGCCAACTCCATTGAGCATTGGGAGCGAGGCTGATCAGAATCCTCCGTCATGGTCTGCCTCCCCCGCTGAGCACAGCCGAGACAGGCTGCGCAAGGGCGATCGAATGCAGTTTTGAATGCAGTTTTTCTTCAATCGTCAGAAGTGTGTCCAAAGCGACCAAAAGAGCAGGCTGTGTGACTGGAAGATCAACCTGTGAGAACGGGAGCCATGGGTTGCCAGGGACACAGGGCACGGCAGGACGTGGTGTCTCCGCCGCCGCCTGCAGAGTGTGGTGGCCATTCATGTTCGCCGTCTATGCATGAGCGATGAAAGACATAGCCTCGGCTTTGATTGCCAGCCTGATCCCGCTTCTGATCACCACATTCTTTGCCTGGTTGGGCAATCGGAACTACCAGGCTAAGCGCAGCAGTATGATCGAAAGTGCGAGACAGCGCATCGAGTTTGTCAATGTCTATGTAAGTTCTCAATGCCAGGTTGTCAGCAGCCAGGATGAATTGGAGGGCATCAGGAAAGCGGCGGCTCAGGAGCTCCGTGACATCAAGAAAGTGCTGGATTGCAGGCTGCAATCCCTGCAGCAGGCGGCTGAAAAGTCCGAGAACTATCTTTTCAGATTCTTGCTGCTGTATAGAATGCATTCCGGAATGGCGCGGTTCTTCCGCTATTGCTTTTTTGCAACGCTCTTCTTGGCCACATGCATCTCTTATGTTTTTGCAGTGGAATTTTTCAAGCCTTCGGCGATACTCGAAACAGGTTTCGGCTTGAGCGTGATTCTGACGGTGATGGTGAGTGCTCCAGGAGTTCTCCTTGCCTTTGTTTTTCGCTGGCTCGCCAAGAGATTTGACAGGAGATGAGCCTTGATTTGCCGATTCTTCAGGCGCTATCGATCATGATCGCCGCTGGTTTGGCTGGCTTGCGCAGCGATGCCAGTCTGGCATTCGGCTACGGTTTCCCAGTCGCCTATTTTGGAATCTGCTTGCTCACCGGCTTCCTCCTGCTGTTCTCTTTAGGAGGGCGGCTTGTGCACTGCGGACACAGGGAATAACATGGTTCGTGACTTCATTTCGCTCTCCGACTCCAGCTCGCATCATTCCCTCGCAGCGCCCCCGTCCTGGTGTTCATGGAAGGACTGATAGCTGCCAGTAGTTGCCAGTTGTTCTCCTCGCCTTTTCTCCTTCAAGGCTGAGCCATAAACTGTTCATGGCCGCTGGTCGTGATCCAGTTCAGGCGTGCGTCGTTCCGGTAGGCCCTAGGGGCTTACGCATTTCGAGCGAGCTGTCCCCGGAACCGGGCCAACCCCAGGCATCTCTCTGTAGCGCTGGCCCTCCTTAACTGGATGCCATCCCGGCAGCTCCTGCTATGGCGACAGCCGATCCCGATCCGTCGCCGACCGCCGCCCAGCCCGCCGCCCCTGAGGACACCGCTAGCGGTGGCGGCTGGCCCCTGATCGACGGCTGGGCCCGCGCCACCCTCTCCCCCACCGGCCTCCGGCTCTGGCAGACCCTCACCCACAGGAGCGCCTGCCTGTCGTGCGCCTGGGGCACCGGCGGCCAGAACGGCGGCTTCCGCGATGAGCTGGGGGAGCCCCTGCAGCGCTGCCTCAAGAGTGTGGAGGCGATCGGCGCCGAGCTGCAGCCGGCCGTGCCCCGCGAGGTGTTCGCCGGCCGCACGCTCGCCGAGCTGCAGCAGCTCAGTTCCGCCGAATGCGATCGGCTGGGCCGGCTCGATCGGCCCCTGATCCATCGTGCCGGCAGCGATCACTACGAGCCGATCGGCTGGGAGGAGGTGCAGGCCCTCACCGCCGAGGCCTTCCGCCGGCCGCCGCCCGAGCGGGTGGCCTCCTACAGCTCCGGCCGCTCCTCCAACGAGGCCGCCTACCTGCTGCAGCTGCTGCTGCGGGCCCTGGGTTCCAACAACCTGGCCGACTGCTCCGATCTCTGCCACGCCCCCTCCACCCTCGGCCTCACCCGCGTGTTCGGCAGCGGCACCTCGATGGTGAACCTCGAGAGCCTCCAGCACGCCGATGGCGTGGTGCTGGTGGGCTCCAACGCGCCGGCCAACCACCCGCGCCTGATGAACGAGCTGATCCGCCTGCGCGAGCGCGGCGGGACGGTGATCGTGATCAACCCGGTGCTGGAAGGTGGGCTGCTGAAGTTCGGTTCGCCCGCCTTCCCGATCCGCTCCATGCTCGGCGGCGGCAGCGCGATCGCCTCGCTGTTCCTGCAGCCGGTTCCCGGCTCCGACACTGCGGTGTTCCTGGGCCTCCAGAAGGCCCTGCTGGAGCGGGGTGCCATCGCCTGGGAGTTCGTGAAGGCCCACAGCGAGGGCTGGCAGGAGCTGATCGCCCAGATCGAAGCCACCTCCTGGGAGGCGATCACCGCCTGCTGCGGCCTCAGCCGCGAGGAGCTCGAGCACACCGCCGCCCGCCTTGCCGCCTGCCGCGCCTTGGTGTTCGCCTGGGCGATGGGCATCACCCACCACGCCAACGGCACCACCAACGTGCAGGCGATCGCCAACACCGCCGTGCTCAGCGGCAACGTGGCCCGCCCGGGGGCGGGCACGATGCCGATCAGGGGCCACTCCAACGTGCAGGGCTTCGGCTCGATGGGGGTGACGGTGCACCTGCGCGAGCCGATGCGGCTGGCCCTCGAGCAGCTGCTCGGCCGGCCGCTCAGCCGCACCCCCGGCTACGACACCCGCGCCCTGATCGAAGCGGCCGAGGGCGGTGAGGTGGACACGCTGCTCTGCCTGGGCGGCAACCTGTTCGGCGCCAATCCCCACAGCGCCCAGGCCCGCCGTGCCCTCGGCCGCATCGACACGATCGCCTACCTGGCCACCAAGCCCAACACCGGTCACGTCCATGGCCTCGCCGCTCGCCAGACCCTGCTGCTGCCGGTGTTCAACCGCTTCGAAACACCCCACCGCACCACGGTGGAATCGGGCAACAACTGGGTGCGGCTCAACGAACCCGGCACCACCCACCTGCGCAGCGCTCAGCTGATCAGCGAGGTGGAGTTTCTGGCGGAGCTGGCCCACCGCCTGCATGGCAGCGATCCGATCGACTGGCGCCGCCTGCAGGATCCCGTCTATGTGCGCGAACTGATCGCCCGCACCGTGCCCGGCTATGGGGCCATCGCCGGCATCGATGCCAGCCGGCGCGAGTTCGAGGTGGCCGGCCGGGTGTTCCACGAACCGCGCTTCCCCACCCCCAGTGGCCGCGCCCGGCTCGCCGTCACGCCCCTGCCCGATCTCACCCTGCCGGGCCCGGAGCACTTCGGCGGCCTGGCGGCCGGCGAGCGGGGCCTGGTGCTCAGCCTGATCACCGCCCGCAGCTACGGCCAGCACAACACCGTGGTGTACAAGCAGGGCGATCAGGTCCGCGGCATGCTGCACCGCCGCACCCTGCTGATCAATCCCGAGGATCTGACCGCCAGCGGGCTGCGGGCCCACGAGTGTGTCACGGTGCAGGGTGAGGCGGGAGCTCTGGCGGACATCGAGCTGATCCCCGGCTCGATCCGCCGCGGCGCGGCGCTGATGTTCTATCCCGAGGCCAACGTGCTGATGCGGCCGCTCAAGGATCCCGACAGTGGCACGCCCGCCTTCAAGCGGGTGCCGGTGCTGCTGCGGGCGGGGTGATGCTCTGGGGGCAACCCCCGGCTGCTGCTGCCCCTGCCGGCGGCGCAGATCAAGCCGTTGGCGCTGCTGCTCAATCTGGTGGTCGCGGCCCAGGGCCGCTGGCAGTTCTGGCGGCCCGGCCAGCTGCGGCCGGCGTCATCTTTCCTTGCAGTCACCGCTCCAGCAGACCGAACTCGGCCAGGGCCCGCGGCAGGTTGCGGTGTTCGTGGCCGGGATGGCTCAGCTTCATCAGCGCAAAGCGCTGCAGCTCGTTGAGCCCAGCCCAGCTTCCGGGGCGCATGGCCAGGCCCAGCTGGGTGCAGGAGGCGGCCAGGGGTTCCGGCAGCCGCTCGCCCTGCTGCCAGGGTTCGGCTGTGGGGCGCGGCAGCTCTCGGGCCCGGCCTGCGCTCAGAGTTTCCGTGCGGCTGAGCAGGTACCGCCGCAGCGCTTCGATCGCTGTGGGGTCGTCGGACCAGGCCAGCAGCTCGGCCCGTTCGGTGGCGTTGAGCTCGCTCCAGTGCTGCAGCTTGAGCTTCACGCCAGCCAGATCCAGCTTGCGCCGTACGGCCATGGGAATGCAGCGCAGCTCGGCCGTGAAGTCGGCCTCGAAGCCGAAGCAGGTGCTGGCGTGTGAGGGGCTCAGAGGAGCGACTGCAGGGATCTGCCCCCAGTCTGGCGGCGGGTGGCCCCATAGACGGGCCTGAGATCGGGAGTCATCACCACTGGTTTAGGGCAGGCGGACTTGGCGAATCCCAGGCAGCGCAGGGCGGCCAGGCAGAGCAGGGCGGCCCCCCGCGATCCCAGCCCCGATGGCCACCTCTGGCTGAGCATGAGCTTGGCGATGGACGGCTCTGCCCCCTTCGCTGGCGCTGGCGTCCCGTCCTGTTGCGATGGGGACCTCAACCTGTCCAACGCTGCCCCTGAAATCCAGGAAGCGGGCATTCAGTGCAGTCGAGAGGGAATGGTGGACTGTTGACCCCAGGGGGTGTGTTCGACGTGTCGCTTCCAGGCCGGAAAAAGCCCATGAACGGAATGCACTTGCGCTTGAGGGGGGCCCTGAGCGCGGCCTGTCCACAACAGGGGATTGATCAGCGATTGAGAACGTCATTTCGATGCCCCAGACAGCCTACGACTTGAACTACTTCGTCAATCAAGGGCTGGGGAACCTCCAGCTCAACCAATGAAGCAACCAAGTTCTCTGCGATCGCATCAAAATGATGGTCTGTTAAGCCCAGCTCAGAAACCAGCTCCTTATGGGCGTCCCTCATGGGGCGACCATCCCAATGTGGAGCGCCGCCAAATGCGTAGGTCATGAAACTCTTCTGATGACGCTTCTGTTGCTACATATCTAAATGAGCGAAGAAGTGTTGAACTCGCTCATCTGCCAAGACCTTCTCGTAGAACTTCTCTACGGCCAGGTCAACAGAGGCCGCTCCGCCGAGCTTGTCGTAAAGGCTGGTCATGGGATGCTGTCCCGGTCAGATAATGGCTTTAAATGTGACATGATGCGGACCAGAAGAGGTAGACTTCTTTAGTGTCTTAATGATGATGATTTACGTTGAGGAGCTCGAAGCCAGTGAGGCTGGGCAGTTGGCTCTATTGGGTCAAGTCAAGGGTGTTGTCTGGTGCCGCAGATCAGAGTTGCGTAAGAAGTCTCTAGGCCGAAAGGAGTCTGAGGTCCCCATCTTATGCTTCTGCTTGTTAGCCCCCTTCCCCTTGTCTCAGAAGTTGCCCGACTTCAGATTCCGCCGAAGGTCATGTCCTGCTTGGGTGGAGCCAACAATCTCGGTGGCGACGCCGATAACTCGACGTGTGTCAAAGTATCCGACACGTAAGATGGGCAACCGAAAGCTTTGAATCAGGGGATATCCCGAGGACACAAGGTGAGCGGCTGCGGCGTCATAGTCCTCATCGTCTAGCCAGTACGCCACGTGCTGAACGGCGTCTCCATGTCGTTCAAGTGACTCTCGGTAGATGCTGTCTCCCGAGACCGGCTGGATCAGCTCGATCTGGGTATCTCCTGCGTAGGCGATATGAAGGTTGCAAACCCAATTGCCGGGCTTCCCGAGATAGGTGCCTTCGGTATCCTTTGCGGCAAGTTTGTCCATGTGCATGAAGCGGCTGCAACCCATCGTTTCATGGAAGAAATTCTCGGCAGCCTCTAGGTCTCGGACAACCCAGGCGACTTGGCAGAATGCTGGAGCGAGAATTGGCTTGGTCATGCTTGGAAACCAATGATTGGTACAAATGCCAAGTTTGGCTGACGCTCAAGATCAGCGGCTAGCAGTGGCTTCGTGCTGTGATCAGACATGTTTGGGAATTTCCACCGCATTTTGAGGTTGGCCAGCCTTCATGCTAGTGAGGCAGCATCGGCGGACTGGCTCAGGCGAGTACTTGAGCGCATGTCTATTGCTATCTGTCGAGATATTTGCTTGCTACTCGTCCACAAACGCTTGCCTGCCTCCGGGTGGTGCTTTGAAAGATCCCTCGCTATCCAACCAACAGCCGACTTCGCGAATCGCTCATCTCGGCGGATCAGAACAGCCGAGGACTGGGGCACTGGTTCATGCTAATCAGCTTCGGCGATTGCGGCTACGAAGCCGATGACGGAAGCACGAGCCTTCCAGAGTGTTGGTGACGTGCTCCACTGCACCGCAGCCGAGGCGCCCACAAGACCAGTCCCCTCTATTCCATTCAGAAATAGGACCCTGCTCAAGCAACGACCCCTCGAAGGCGAAGTGGGATGAGAGGGCCGGATTGGGCGCCGCGGCCACGGGCTCCACGATCGCGGAGACGGCCTCGTTGGTCTCGTCGCCTTGGCCGCGCAGGTCGATTGCCCTGGGGTCGTGGGTCACCATGGGATCGGGTCTCATGGATTGGCTCCCCCGGGCGGCCGCTGGGGCCGCCAGATCGTCAGGGCCGCCAGCAGCGCCGTGGCGCCGCAGACCAGGGCGAACAGGAATGGCGCCGCCGGACCGGAGGACGTGAGCTCACCGCCGAGAAACGACACGATGGCGGCCGCCAGGGTGAACACCGCGGTGGAGAAGCCCATCACCCAGCCCTGCTCCTCGGCCGAGGCGGAGCGGGAGTAGGCCGCCAGCAGGGTGGGATAGCCGATGCCGTGCAGGGCACCGGCAGGCAGCAGCAGCGCCAGGGCCAGTGGACCCGACGGCACCGCCACGAAGGCGGCGATCACCCCGCAGAGCAGCAGCGCCACCCAGCCCAGCAGGGCGCGTGACGACAGGCGGGCATTGAGCGGCTCCACCAGCAGGCCGCTGGCCAGGGCGAGGCCGGTGCCGAGCAGGAACATGGCCAGGCTGGTGGCCTGGGTGCCGTAGCCGAACCGGGCCGTGAGGCTGGCGGCGGCGAACACATAGAACCCCATGAAGCACAGCATGTAGGGGAAGTACACGGCGGTGACCCGGAGCACGGCGCGCCGCTCCAGGCCGCGGGCCAGCAGCCGCCACACCTCCAGCGGGCTGAGCCGCAGCGGCACCAGGGCCTGGTTGGCGTCGCGGAAGCTGAGGGCGATGAACACCAGCGCCAGGACGCAGAGCCCTCCGCCCACCACGAACGGCAGGGTGGGGGAGGCCCAGGGCCCCAGGAGTGCCGGATCGGAGAACACGCCGCCGATGATCGGGCCGATCACCAGGCCGCCGCTCACGCCCACGTTGGCCAGGCCGAGGTTTCGGGTGCTCTCCGCCTCGCTGCGGGCCAGGTCGATCATCGCCGCCGCCGCGATCGGCTGGGTGCCGGCCGTGAAGCCGGTAATGGCGCGGGACGCCACCAGCAAGCCGTAGCTCCGCAAGGGAATCGCGGCGGCAGCCAGGGCATAGCCGGCGAAGGCGCCAGCCAGGCAGATCAGGATGCCCCGCTTGCGGCCGATGCTGTCGGAGAGGCGGGCCACATAGATCGAGCCGAACAGCCAGGTGAGGAAGAAGGTGCCGATGGCTACGCTGTAGAGGAGCTCCGCCCGGGATCGGGAGGTGGCGTCCGGCAGGAAGCCCGAGCCGGCCTTGAGCAGCAGCGTGTCGAAGATCGGGAAGGCCAGCCCCTGCCCCATCACATCCACGAAGCACACCACCATCAGGGCGAGCAGGGCGAGCCTGAGGGAGCGACTGGACGGGCCGGAGATGGCAGCTCCGCTCATGTCGAGGTGGGGAGGTGGATCGTTCCCATCGTGCTCACGGCCTCGCCACGTGGATACGGTGAGCGGAAGCGCATGACCTGCGGCAGGCCTGGCGTCACATACCCCCCACGTGCCCGTGAGCGAACCTGATCCTTCGGCCATCTTGGCCATCGCCAGCGGCTATGGCGTGTCCAAGGCGTTGCTGTCGGCCGTGGGGCTGGGGCTGCACACGCGGCTGGCGGCCGGACCGATGACCTGCCAGCAGATTACGGCCGCCTTCGGGCTGCAGGTGAGACCAACCCGCGACTTCCTCGATCTGCTGGTGTCGGTGGACATGCTGGCCCGCGAGGGCGACGGCCCGGAGGCGCTGTACGGCAACACGCCGGCCACCGCGCGCTTTCTGGATCGCGGTCAGCCGGAGTACATCGGCGGGCTGGCGGAGATCTGGGAGCTGCGCGACTACCGCTTCTGGGCCGACCTCACCGAAGCCCTGCGCAGCGGCCAGCCGCAGAACGAGGCGAAGCATGCCGGCACGCCGTTCTTCGAGGCGATGTATCGGGAGCGGGAGCGGCTGGAGGCCTTCATGAACGCCATGAACGGCTCCTCGCTCCGCAACTTCCAGGCCCTGGCGAAGGCGTTCCCCTTCGGCTCCTACGCCACGCTCACCGACATCGGCGGAGCCGATGCGCTGCTGTGCCGCGAGGTGGCCGCCGTGCACCCCGGCATCCACTGCGTGAGCTTCGATCTGCCGCCCGTCACGCCGATTGCCGATCGCCGCATCGCCTCGGCCGGCCTGGGGGAGCGGATCCAAGCCGTGTCCGGTGATTTCTTCGCAGATCCCTGGCCGCCGGCGCAGCTGATCACGATGGGGATGATTCTCCACGACTGGAACCTGGAGCGGAAACAGACCCTGATCCGCAAGGCCTACGACGCGTTGCCGGAAGGGGGGGCGCTGATCGCGATCGAGGCCTTCATCGACGACGCCCGCCGCCACAACACCTTTGGGCTGTTCATGTCGCTGATGATGCTGATCGAGTTCGGCGACGCCTTCGATTTCACCGCGGCCCAGTTCTGCCAGTGGTGCTCCGCCGCCGGCTTCAGCCGCTTCGAGACCATCCCGCTGGACGGGCCGTCCAGCGCCGTGGTGGCCTACAAGGATCCCCGCTGCTGAGGCGTTCCAGCCCCCAGCGTGGGGAGGAAGCTGGGCGGCCGCCGGTGCCGGGTGGCCTGCTCGAAGGCATGGGCATAGCCCAGCAGCTTCCCTTCCTGCCAGGCGCCGGCAAAGAACGACAGACCCACCGGCAGGCCTTGCACGTAGCCGGCGGGCACCGTGATGTGGGGATAGCCCGCCACCGCGGGAGGGGTGGAGCAGCCGCCGGGAAGGATGTGGTCGCCGACCAGCGGGTCGATCACGAAGGGAGGCGAGCCCTCGGTGGGGGCGATGATCGCGTCGAGCTGGTGCTCGCGCAGGGCCCTGTCGATGCCGCCTGCGCGGCTCAGCCGCCTCAGCTCCGCCATCACCTGTTGGCAGGCGGGGTCGTGCAGATCGCCCCGGGTCTGAGCCTGCTCCAGGAACTCCTGCTGGAAATAGGGCATCACCGCGGCGGCATGGTCGCGGTTGAAGCGGATCAGCTCCTCCAACGAGCGCACCGGCGCCAGCGGATGGCTCTGCAGGTAGCGGTTGACGCTGTGCTTGAGGCCGTAGCGGAACAGCTCCAGCTCCAGGTCGCCGAAGAAGGGCAGCGCACTGGCGCGAACCGGATCCACGATCACCGCCCCCAGCTGCCTGAGCTGCGCGATCGCCTGCTCGATCACCGCATCGGTGCCCTCATGCTGCCCAAAGCATTCCCGCGCCACGCCCAGGCGGGCCCCCTGCAGGGCGGCCGGATCCAGGAAGACGCGGTAGTCGGCAGCCGCCCGGCGGGCTCCTTCGGCGGTGATCGGATCGCCGGGATCATGGCCGGTGAGCACGTTGAGCAGCGCGGCCACGTCGGCGACGCTGCGCGCCATGGGGCCGGCGGTGTCCTGTGGATCGGCCACCCCGATCACGCCGGTGCGGCTGATCAGGCCCACGGTGGGCTTGAGGCCCACGATGCTGTTGCTGGAGGCTGGCCGCACGATCGAGCCATCCACCTCGGCGCCGATGGCCGCCACGCAGAGACCCGCCGCCACCGCCACCGCCGAACCCGAACTGGAGCCGAGCGGACTGCGGTCCAGCACATAGGGGTTGCGCACCTGGCCACCGCGGCTGCTCCAGCCGCTGCAGGCCCGGGTGGAGCGCATGTAGCCCCACTCGCTCATGTTGGTCTTGCCGAGCAGCACGGCTCCTGCCTGCCGCAGCCGCTCCACCACGAAGGCGTCGCGGCGGGCGATGTTGCCCACCAGCGCCAGGGATCCGGCGGTGGTCATCATCCGGTCGGCGGTGTCGAGGCTGTCCTTCACCAGAACCGGAATCCCATGCAGGGCGCCGCGGGGACCGCTCTGCCGCCGCTCCCGGTCGAGCGCCTCGGCGATTGCCGGGGCGTCGGGGTTGATTTCGATCACCGAGCGCAGCGTGGGGCCGGCCCGATCGAGGCTGGCGATGCGATGCAACGCTGCTTCACAGAGGCTTGTGGCGCTGCATTCCTGCCGCGCCATCGCTTTGTGGAGTTGAGCGATCGAGCCATCTTGCGCATCGTTTCGGATGGCATCGTCCATCTCTGTCTCTCCATCTGGTGCAATCCATCACAAGCCTATGGGGCTGTTGCACTGGCAGCTGATTGCTCCCCGTTCATCGGTCCGGGCTGAGGGTTCCATAGGACTTGTCAGCCCATTTGGATCCCGGACGTGTCTACCGAAAGGACTGGGTCCTCAGCCCCCCTCACATCCTTCTAACGCTCAGCATCAGCGGCGGCGCCGAGCGACGTCCGCTGGATGCTGTTGTTCGGGGGCCCTGAAATGAAGTACGGATAAGTCCACTGCAGTAGAATGAAGAACCAAGCCTATGCCTGATAGTTCACGATCAGAAGAAGTTTCCGGATTCGTTGCTGGCCAACTGAGTTGCTTGATAGTGCAATACTTGAGTCGAGCCTAACACCACTTTCCTCTGGGGTCAATGATATGGCTCCCTCGTTCAAAGCCAGGGTTGGTGTGCCGGCTCCAGCGGCAATCTTGGCCGGCAATCGAAGTGAAAAGATGTTTAAGCGGACATCTTGACGGCCGATGATATGGGGAGGCCAGTTATGGACAAGCGTGACTAAGTCGCTTCTGGCTGAGGTTGGCCGATGCCAAACTTCAGGATGGTCGCGCCTAAGACCGAACGCGAGGAATAGCCCAGTCCGGCCTGTCTTGAGGATCATCTGTTCAGTCCAGTGCACCGATTTATCTGCACCGAAGATCGGAAACTGCTTCCGCCATCCCGGGCTGTGTAGTGGACGTGAAACACCACATCGGTGATGGTGGAATTATCGAATGTATGCAGGCTGGTGGGCAACTCCAGTGACGTGGCGACCAAGAATCGGACCACGGTGAATGAGAGTCCTCAGCCGACCAGACTAGGCCGGGGACTCGAGCATGAAACGCACCAGGCACACGGCGGAGCAGATCATCCGCAAGCTCAAGCCCGCCGAGCAGCTGATCGCCCAGTCCGAGACCGTCGCCGACGTTTGCCGCGTCATCGAAGTGACGCAGCCGACGTACCACCGTTGGCTTCAGCAGTACGGGGGAATGCAGGCCGAGGAGGCCAGGCGCCTGACCCAGCTTCAGAAGGAGAACGCCCTGCTCAAAAAGCTTCTGGCAAAAGCCGAGCTGGAGAAAGTGATGCTCAAGGATCTTGCCGAGAGAAACTTCTGAGCCCTGAACGTAGCCACAGGGCCGTTGTGGTCCTGAAGGAGCGTTACCGGGCCTCTCAACGACTGCCCTGCCGGGCGGTGGAACAGCACCGCAGCACACAGCGGCATTGCGGCAAGGTCATCGACCTGGAGGAGGCCAAGCTCAGGCCACGCCCGCCGCGGGGATAGACCGCGTCGGGTCTCGCCTCAGCAGCCCGGCCCCCGCGCCCTGGCACCCTGCAGGAGCGGCTCGTTCCGCGGCGATTTCAGGAAAAGCGGCCGCGCGCTAGCCATCACGCTCGACAGGAAGGAATATGGCTTGGCGAGGTGGTGGCGCACCTCCTCGTCGGTGAAGACGACGAGGTCGACCCGCGGATAGCTGCCGAGGAACACCTCCTTGAACTCGGTGCCCCGCGCGCCCCGCCGGTCCCGGCTCGGCATGCGGATCAGAAGGTCCAGATCGCTCAACGCGCCAGCCATGTCTTTGGCTGACGAGCCGAAGAGGAAAATCGCCGGTGGATCGTAAAATTCCCTCAGAACGCGAACCGCGCTTGTCATTGCAAGGGCGCGCTCCGGAGTCAGGCTGCGGGCGACCTCTGCCACGGTATCTAATGGCCCGGTCGTAGTTTGTAGGTCCTGTTCCATCACGGCAGCTCTGCGTCGTAGAAGATGACGGCGTGCAGCCCTGACAGATCAGCCTTGGTCAAGGAGCGGTTGTCCGTGGCAGACGACCTGCGCAGCTTCAGCGTGAAGTCGCTTAGTGGCACACCCGCCGCGAAGATGCCCGCGGTATCGCCCGAGATGCGTCCGCCCAGGTCGCCGTCCGGCGTCATCATGACGGTTGCGACGATGCCACCCGGCGCCGTGATCTCGGCGGTCAGGTCACTGACTGCGTTCACCGCTGAGAGGAGGATAGACGTCACCTTAAGGTCGCGGACCCTGTCGAGATAGGGCAAGTGCTCCTTGGTGAAGGCAAAGGTCATCGCCTGGTCCAGCCCCGCGGCGGGGGCTGAGACGAGAACCTCCCACGCCGCGGCGAAGGTCTGGTCGAGTCGCAGGATCCTGGCGCTCTGCGCTACCGGGCGCTGCGAGGCGACCGCGCGCGCCGCCTCGGCCAGCGTCTCGCCGCCTTCCATTGCGGTATAGCGGAGGTGCAGCACAACGTCTGAAACCGAATCGATCGCGAAGGCGTTGGTGTCGGCCGGCAGGTCGATTCGCCAGCGGCCCACGGCCCCTGCGCCCTCGAAGGGCAGGTAGCGGTCGTCTTCGAGATCGAGCTGGAAGAGCCCAGGGTCGTTGATCGCCTTCGAGGTTACAATGGCATTGGTCACCGCCCAGTTGTCGGCGAAGCGTTCGTCATCGGCCATCGAGGTGCGCGGATAGCCCGGCGCGAGGTTGGTGTTGAGGCGTGTCTCGTCGCGTAGTAGCGTCAGTTTGCAATTGACCGAGGTGTAAGGGCCCGCGACTGTTGGGATGGAGATCGCGACCGACTTGATGCGCCGCTTGTAGTGGCCAGGATAGTCGCAGTCGAAGATCAGCTCGGGCACCTCAATCTCGCAGGCGCCTGTCGCACGGAGGGTCAGCAGGGCCTCCGCATCCAGAAGCGCCACAGAGACGTCCTTCTGGATCTCGTAGAGCCGCTGGTTGCGGTCGATGTAGGCCGCCTCGAGCCGTCTGAGGTCCTGACTCAGCTTCTCGCCCGACATCAGGCCCTTGCGCAAGCTGTCCCAGTAGCCGAACTTGATGTAGTTCATGCCGATCAGCCCTACCTCGCGTTCGGCGCAGGCCGCGGCGGCGAGCGCCATGTCGAAGGCGGTCTGGTAAGTCTGGAAATAGACCGTTGAAAGCTGCGCGATCAGCCAGTCGTAAAGCTCCTTGTTGGTGTAGCGCGACCGCAGGAAACCCAGCGTCGCCTCGGCGTTCTCGGAATGCAGCTTCTCGACATCGGCCTCCCGCTCGGCGATCTGCTTGAGAATCTCAGCCTTGGCCTCCTGCTTCTCGATCTCGACGATCTCCTGTTCCGCAAGCGTAAGCTGATGTTCGTACTCCTTGTGACGGTCGAAGAAGTACTGGATCTTGAAGCTCAGTTCGGCACCCTTGTCAGCCAGATCGGCCAGCACCTTGAAGCCGTCGGACAGCGTCTTGGTGCTGTCGCCCGCCTGCTTGCCGCCGACCTTGACCGTGGCATGCGGGCTGCCGCCCACGCCAGAGGCGCCGCCCTGGACTTCGGGTATCCAGTACAGCCCGCCGCTCGCGGCCTTCAGCGCGAAGGAGATGCCGCTCAGAACGAAGCTCGTGCTCTTCAGGCCGAGGCCAATCCCTTCCAATACACCCACCGGTGTTTCGGTCTTCTTCTTGTAGAATGTTTCGCGCAGTCCGACGAGTTTCTTGGCTTCCTTCAGCCGGTCCAACTCGGCCTCGGCCTCATCGATCCGGAGCGCCGCGATGTCTTCGCGAAGCGCGTGGATTTCGGCCACGTGGCTTTCACGTAGCTCTGCCAGCGCCGCCTCGTCCTTGCGTTCAAGTGCGGAAAGCAGGGCTGCACCCAAGCGCTCGACTTGGGTGGCGAAGTTGTATGCGCGCTGGAGGATGAAGCGGAAGCGATATTTCGGCATCGCCGAGGCCGCTCCGCCCGCCAGCGTCGAGAGGTCGATGCCCGCGGCCGCCGCGCGCACCAGCATCGCCGGGTCGATCGGCGGCGCGAAAAGTGGGAGGGGCCGGGCGACACCCTCGATGTCGCGGCAATGGCGAAGGTTGAAGAGGTTGCGCTCCACTCGGTCCCAGTAGCCAAGGAGCTTGTCGTTTCCGGGGATGCAGAAATAGAAGATCGTGGTCGGGGGCAGCGGTTCGGACCCGCCGGGGCCACCGGGGGGCGGAGGCGGCAGCAGGTTCTCGACCTCGGACAGGAGGTTGCCGAACGCGTCGAGATCTGTCTCGACCTCGCGAAAGCTTTTCGCCGCGGTGCGCCTCTCAACCGCAACCGTCTCGGGTCGCCGTCCCAGCAGGTCCTGCGCCCGCACATAGTATTGCGTGGCAAGGTTGAGGCTCTCGGGGGTGAAGCGACGAAATTCCTTGTCGCCCCAGTCCAGTAGGGCGCCGATATAAGCCATCAACACAGCACGCTGATAGGCGACGGGCCGCAGCCGGGCGAGCATGTGGGGATCGAAAGGGTCGTTGCGCCATTGCTCAACTTGCGCTATGTGGGTTGCAGACCCGCCGTTGACGAGCTCCAGTAGGCGCTCGATCCGGCTGCCTTTATAGGCTGCAGAGCTCATCTGGTAAAAGGGCTTCGTGATCCAGAAACGCTGCGGTGCGAGATCGCTGCCGGCATTGGTCGGATTGAAGATGTAGCGCAGGAAGTTCAGCGCCTCGTCAAACCGCTGGTTCTCAGACAGCCGGTTCGCGATCAGGAATGGCGCGTGAAATAGTACCTCCCAGTTGTAAAGCGAATAGGTGCCCGAGAACCCGAAATCCACGATGTCGTTCGCATGGTCGGCAGTGACCAGTCGTTCGGGGGCGTAATCGGCGAAGGCGAAGGTCGAAGGGGGCGAAAGCTGGGTCGAGCGCCTGAAGAATCCGCGCAGCCCGCCTGTAGCCAGTTCGTCGAGGAAGAAGCCGGTGAACGGGTGGTAATTGCGGTCGAAGGTGTATTTAACCCTGTAGTCGGAAACCCCCGACAGCGACGGCTCCTCGGTCGTAAAGGAATGATCCACGCGCCATTCCTTCGTGGGCCGCACGAAAAAGCTGCGCTCTCGGTCGGTGTAGAAGAAGGGCCGGGTGGAATCGAACTGAGCCCGCTGCGACGACGTGACAATGCCGAACGGCGCGGGCGCATTGTCGAGGAGCTTGCCACTGTCCAGCCGCAGGGCCGGGCCGGTCGAGGGAAGCACGTGAAGGTTGGAGGCGTTGTCCGACTGGTTCTGGATCGTCTGGCCGACATATTTCATGTCGGTCGGCATGGTCAGGTCGGTGAGCGGACTTGTGAGCTCCTTCATCTCGGCGGCCTCGGCCCCGTACTCGCCATTTAAGATGCGGGTCAGGAATCCGGCGCGATTGGTCATCTGGATCTCGTCCACATCACGCTTGAAAACGAAGCGCGCGATATGGAAAGGTCGCGTGTCCTCGTTATGCGGGATCGGGATGGGGATCGGAAGGAAGAGTGGTGTGACGTCGACCCAGTCCCGTGGCCAGCGGTGAGTTCCGAGGCCTTCGAGATAGGTTAGGGGCAAGTAGTCGTTGAATTCCGGTGAGGTCGAGACAAAGATGTTGATCGCCAGCCGGTCGCCGGCATAGGCCGCGGTGCGCAGGTGGAAGCTGCGCTTGGGCCGGTATTGCGGGTAGAACCACTTGCGTTCGCCCATCTGCGCGGGCTGCCATATACCTTGCCGCCGGACCGACCAGCACAGCTGGATTTCCCACATGTTGATCGTGTCGGGCGGCGGATCGCTCGACGCCGTCGAAGGCGGCATGAGCTGGGTCGGGTCGTCCTTCTTGGTGAAGAACAGCCAGAAGAGGTGCAGCTTGCGGTTGATGAAGCCGAAGATCGGGATGCCGCCGATCTCGATGTCGAGCTTCTCCCACGGGGTCCAGTAGGCCGAGGCAGCGTTGTTGGGAAAGACCCGCTGGCGGTAGTAGTAGGTCTGAGGCTGGCCCTTCGTACGGGCAAGCGTGTGGATAAGGCGGTCGCGCCCAGTCGATTCCTCGTGCAAGGCAACGACGTCCATGTTCGCGATGCCGTCGAGCGTCTCGAGGTATTGCTCCATTGCGATCTCGGCGTTCTCCTCGGTCATCTCCATCTGCGACAGCTTTTGTTCGAGCTGCAGAAGCGCAGGGGATTTCATCCGGTTCAGCTCGGGCCGGATCACGTTTTCCGGCCAGAGGAAGACCTTCCGCGCGGCTTCCCAGAGGCGATAGGCATACATCCAGTCCCAATCGTTCCAGCCATCGTCGGCATCGCCATCGGCGAGCACAGCGGGTTCGAGGTTCATCAGGCAGCGCTGCACGAAAAGCTGTACCGAACCCGTGGCTTGCACCAGCCGCGAGGTCTTGCGGCAGGCGGTCATTTCGGGGTCGATCAGGAAATGCGCGAACAGGGCGTTCGCGTCGGGCCAGGACGGCCCGGCTGAGGCGGGACGGGTCGTCAGGTAGGTGATGAGCGCCACGCGCTTGGCCTCGCGAAGGCGGTCCTGCAGCGGCGGCGCGTTCTTCAGCCATTCGTCGAGGGAATTGCGCGCCTTGGCGGCAAGCTTGATTCCCTGTGCCACGGCCGGGGTCACGGCAGGCTGTGCCCAAGCGGTGAGCTGCGCCGGAGTCACGCCGGCGAGCTTGATCACCTCTAGCGCGGTCAGGAGCCGCTCGTAGGCGCCGACCGTGTGGAAATCGCCGGGATTGGATAGCGCAAGCTCGACGATGGCGCCCGACACGGTCTCGGGTGCGCGCCGGGTCCAGAGGGCGAGGTCTTCGGCCAGTTGCGTGGCGCCGTAACCCGCGCTTCCGACCTGGCCGAGGATGTCGGGCAGCGAAAGGGCGTCGGTGTCCGGGAAGGAGTTCATGACCTGCGTCCAGCGCAGCAGCGTCAGCCACTCCGCGAAGGCGGCGGGACCGTCGCCCGCCTTGACGGGGAGCGCGGTCAGCTGTGGCAACCCGAAGCTCCCTTCGTTGCTGACGAACCACCTCAGCCGTGCATCGCTCCACCCGAGCGCGTCCTTGATGAAGGCGAGCTTGTCCACGAGCTGCGCCGCCTCGAAGATATCGGGCATGTCGGTGCTGTCGGCGGCCAGGAGGTAGGCGCTGTCATCAGCGGTGCGCGTGAGGAAGTCGCTCTCGGCCAGGATTAGCGCGGCGAGGCTGTCGAGCCCGCTTCGCTGCATGGTCCAGCTCAGGAAATCGGCCGCCTCGGCCTCGGCCCCGTTCTGGCCTGCCACGGCGGCGGTGATCGCTGTGCGGGCAAGCGCGTTGTAGACCGCCTGCAACGCGATCAGCCTGCGCGCATCGACCGCCGCATCGCGGCCGGCGGGCGGTCCGCCATAAGGCGCGAAGGCGGCGATGGCCGCGGCCATCGGCATCAGCGCGCCGAAATGGCTGGTTATGAAGGCGTTTCGGTTGGCGAGCGAGTCGGCATAGCTGTCGTCGATAATCGCGATGGCGGTTGCGCGGATCGCTGCATCCTCGAAGCCCGCAACCCCAGGCAATTGCCGCTCGAGCGCGGCGGCGCGCTCCTCCGCGGGCGCGATGGTCTCGGCCCGAAGGTCAGCAAGTGCGGTGCGGATTTCCTCGACATTGGCCGAGATCACGCTGTCCCCAGCGCCGAAGGCGGACTCGGGCCAGAAGGTCGTGGCGTGGCGCGATTCCCCGATGGCAAGACCGCTCGCCGAGTGACGGCTGAACATCGTCAGGAAATCGGTCAGGGTCTGTACCGTCTGGAAGGGATCGACCCGCCCGCCCGCATTCAGCGGCGCCCCGGCAAGGCGGGCGAAGTCCAGCAGCTCGGACACCCGCAGCCGAAGGGCCTTGGCCAGCCTCGCGAAGCGGTAGAGCTGAGAGATGGCGCCAAGCGACGCGCGGTCGCCCGCGACGGGAAGGGCGATGACGGGATCGGCGGCCCTGGGGACGAGAAGCGCGAAATCGGCGGCGGTGATGGCGATGCTGGCCGAGAGGATCGCCGCCTTGTCGCCGATCAGCGCGGGCGGCAACGCGGCGGTCACGGCGGCGATGGAGAGGTGGGGATCGGGCGGGTTCTGCACCGCGGGATCCTCGAAGAGGTCGGTGTAAAGCGACCGTCCGTCCCCCGTCAGCCAGCCGCGCACCCGAGTGTCGAGCGGCGCGATCAGCGCAAGCGCCTCCTGCACGGAAAGCCGCCAGGCGTCGCGGATCTTCTGCAGCCGCATCAGTCCGACCAGCGTCGCGTCGTTGAGCACGCCGCCCATCGCCATGATCGCGCGGTCGAGCTCCCACATCTTCCAGCCAAGATGGCGCCAGAGACGGATGAAGCGGTTCATCCGGTCGAGCCGCTCGACCGAAAGCCGCGTGACCCGGCGGTCGATCAGGTCGCATTCGAACTCCGGCTGGAAGGTCGAACGCGGTGCGATGCCGTTCACGAATTCGACTTCCAGGAGCTCCGCCAGATCGGTGTAAGAGATGTCCGCACGCGCCATCAGCATCTGGGCCGGGGCGCTGGGGATCATCTCGCCGGGTGCGCTGTAGCCCCAGAACGTGGCCTGGGCGCCGGGGGCCTCGGAGGTGATGATGTTGCTCTGCGCCTTAGCGATGCCGAAGAAAGCCGCGGCGATGTCGCGCTCGGAGGGCAGGCTGATGCTCTGCATGCGGAACGCCTCCATCACCCCGGCCCTGGTCAGGCGCAGATGAGCGAGATAGGTCCGCGCCTCTGTGTCGCTCAGGTCGAAGGGCAGACCGGGCGCGTGCGATGCCCCCGCTAGCAGGGCATAGGCGTCATCGTTGACATGCTCGGGCTCGGCCATAAGCTCCTCGCTGCGCCAGGTCGACTGCCGCGCCGAGCCGGTGGGCGAGACGGCCTCTTCCAGCACCTCGTTCACCAGGTCGATGTAGGGCATCACCGTGTCGGTGTTCTGGCAGTTCAGCAGGATGTCGGGGATGTCACCCCGCCGGTCTTCCAGCACCGCCCGGGCGCTTGCGAAGCCACTGCCGCTCCTCGCCCTCCGTTCGCTGAGCCAGCGCAGCACGTCGGTCAGATAGGCCGCCGGGCCGTGCACGCTCTCGCACCATTCGCAGCTGCAACTGTCGAGGGAACCGAAAAGCGTCCGCAGCGAGGGGTCGTTCTCGATCTCGGCGATCAGGTCGTCGCCTTTCCACGCGCCACCCACCGCCGCGGGCGAAGCCTTGTCGAGATCGAGCCGGTATTCGAGGAAGCGGGCGATGAGATACCCATAGCTCGCCTTGGCGCGGTTGAAGGTCTGCCCGGCCTGCAGGTCGGTCATCCCCGCCTTGACCGCGTCGGCGATGAAGTTGCTGCGCCCGCGCTTGTGGATCAGGTGGGCCGAATCCTGCCCTGTGGCCAGCAGCGCCGCGGCCGCAGTGGCGTTCGGGGCAAGGCGCACGGCCCGCTGCGTGCGCTTGAGGTCGGCGACCGCCTCGTCCGACAGGTCCGAGACGATCTTGACCGTGTCGCGCAGCGTCCTGGCCAGCATCTCCTCCCCAAGCGCCGCATCGCGCCCGAGCCGCACCGCGTTGATGTTCAGCGTCCGCAGATTCATGTCAGGAACCTTCGACACGGCCGCGACCAGCTCTCCGGCGGCGGCGAGCTTCACGTCGTCGCGGTCGCGGATGCGGCCGATGGTTGCCATCGTGGGGTAATTGTCCTCGGCGCGCTCCATCAGCATCTGCGCGAAGGCGCCGACGCGATCCGCCTCGGTCTGGCCGTCGATATTGACCGGGATCACCGGCTTGCCCTCCGAGACGCCCTTTTCCAGGAAGGTCTTCCACTCCTGCAGCGACAGGGCGGCGGCTCGTCCGGGTTCCTCGGTCATCTCGTCGGGCAGGGCGGCCTTGGCGTATTCGATGAAGGGGATGTGGTTCTTTGACATCGCGCCGAAGGCGAAGGTGGCGCGCGCGTCCCTGAGCTTGGCGGCCGGGATCGCCTTGTTCATTTCCAGCGCCTCCCAGAGCAGGCCGCCCTCGTCCTGCACCTTCATCGCGTAGTCCACGAAAGTCGTGCGCTGGTTCTGGGTGAGGGAGGTGGCGCCCAACAGGTCGTTCATCGACTTCTTGCCTGCCCCGAACGGCGCGTCGGCCAGCACCGGCCCCCGACGTGCGCGCAGGATCTCGATCGCGGCGTCGACGGCCCCGGTCGTGTCGAAGGGCACAAGGTCCTTGTCGATTGCCTTCTGGAGGATCCGCCGCTGGGTCTGTTCGTCGAGGGTGACGATCCCGGCAAAGACCCGGCTCTCGAGGTCGTCAGCCGCGACCTGAGTCGGCGTCGCGGTCAGGGTGGAGCCGGGCAGAACAGCAGGTTCGCCCTGCGCGAGGAAGGCGAAGACCACTTCGGGGGCGATCTTCTGCGCCTTGCCGATGCGTTCGGCCATCGCGCGGCGGGACAGAATCTCGGGGTCGAGCTTGCGGTCCTGCGCGAGGTAGGTGATGTCGGTCTGGGTCGCGGTCTCGCGCAGCGACGCGATGGCCGCAGAACCGATGACCGGGCGGATATTCGCCTCGATCTCCTCGAAGGCGCTTTGGGCCGGGATCGGACGACCCGCGGCGTTGAGATTCAGTTCAACCTTCCCCGCGGCGTCGAAGACGAGGTCCGAGGCGATGGTCGTGCCGTCCTTCAGCGTGATCCGGGCAAGAATGTTGAGCGGGCCGGTGGCGGGATCGTGGGTCAGATCGGCCTCGTATCGGCCCTCCTGGTCCGTTTCGACCTCGACCAGTTTTTCCTCGGCCCGGAACGCGGCGCGGAAGATCGTCACCACCCCCTGTTCCGGGCGCCCCTTCTGCGAGATCACGCGCCCGAAGACGTGGACCGGTTCGGGCTGGCCCGTGTTGCCGTTCCGCCCGCCGCCGCCGCCGAAGAAAGGCGGCCGGCGGGTCGTGCCGCCGCCACCGGGCAGGCGCGTGCCGCCGCCGGAAACCCCACTATCTCGGCGGGGTGGCGCATCGCCGAGAAGGCCCCTTTCGGCCAGCTTCCGGTTGAGATGGTCCGCCGTCGCGTTGTCCACCTCGCCGGTCTGCTCGAGCCCGGCGGCCTTCTGCAGAACGGCGACGCGTTTCGCGGTACCGGTGCCGTAATAGCTCTTGCTCGTCTCGGTGTCGGGCAGGGACCCGCCGAGGGCCCTCAGCGCCGCGTGCAGGTTCGCTACAACGGCATTCTTCATCTTGCGCGAAATTGGGGGGACGATCTTTTCCATCTGAAAGTCCTTTCAATCAAGATCTGGGCCATCGGGCATCGCTAGTGCCCCCTGGCCGCGTTCACACCGGCCCCGCCCCCCTCGGAGAAGAGATAGGCGCAGATCGCGCTGCCGATGAGCGTCGGGCCCATCGCGACCCAGCCGATCGGGTGCGAGAAGGCGAGCCCGACCAGGAACGCGGTGGCCTCGAAACCTACGGCGAAGCCGACGGCGCCCGCCGCGAAGTACACGACCTTGCCCGTCGTGACGCAGGCCTTGTCCTCGGTCGCGGCATCGCGCAGCGCGGGGTAGCTGGGATAGACCCTGTAGGCGACGCTGAGCGGCCCGAGAACCCGTCTGGCCTTCGAAAAGGAGCTGACGGAACGGTTCGTCTTACCCCTGCCGATGGCGATGTTGCGAGTGGTCTGTTGCCAGCCGCTCGCCGCAGCCGGGGTTGGGGAGGCAGCCATAGGCTTCTGAGGTGGGGCACCAGGAGGACCCGGTGCATGTCCCGTTTATGGCAACAGCGGCCTGAAGTGTCAGGTAATGCAGGTGGCGCAGGGCCAGATCAGCCTGAAGATCCTGCAGCACCTTGACCAAAGACAGGGTCCAGCGCTGGTGGCCCGTGGCCTCGGCATGACCCTGGCAGAGCTGCAGGAAGGCGGGATCGGCCAGATCGGCGCGGATCGCGGCCACCATGGGCCCTTCATAGGCCTACAGCACGGTGGCTGGGTCAACGACCCTCAGAATCCCCTCCTGACGCAGCCGTTGCACCGCCTCGCTGAGGGCTGGATCCACGCCGATGGTATGGAGGCAAGCGCCGATGGGATCGAGGATCACCAGCTCGTCAAACCAGACGGCCGTCACCTTCAGCAAGGGAAGTTGCTGATTGGTGAAGGTGGCGTAGGAGTAGTAGTAGAGCCGGACGGGAGTCATAGCGCTCAGCAATCATCAGGTCAGGTCTCAATGGTCGTCGGCATGCCAGGGCAAATCTCAGAAAACCTCGATCCAGACCGGCTCAGCGAGTGCCTGAGCGTGGTGAATCTGGCCTGTTGTGATTGTTATGCTGTCTTCCGCCTGGAGGACGAAACCCATCCCTGCCCGGGAACCAGATACTGAAACTCGGGCGCGGGTAGTACTTCTTCCTGGAAGATGTCTGTGTTCAGCGCCGGGGACGTGCACTCGTCCGCGTCGCCGGCGGCTTGCAGGCCATGCTCCTTCTGGATTATGCCTACCAGCTTGCCTGTGGCGCCTGCGAAGGCCTGCCTCTCACGTTCCTGCTTCAGCGTTGAAGCCAGATCGCGCCGCGCTCCTTCGTTTTCCCGAAGTAGGAGGTCCTTATCGAGCAGAAACAACAGACCATCTTACGCATCCGCGACCGTTGGCCGCTGCATCTGCGGCTTCAACGGAAATACGATCTTGTTCATGTCGGGGCCTCCTTCGATCCGGGTCGTTACACGATTTCGTAGAGCTCGAGTTCTTGTTTGATCAGTGCTTGTCGTTCTGCAACGAGTGAGGCACGGAAGTCGGCCAAGGCGTCGCGGATGGATGGTGCTTGCTTCATGTCCTGTATGACGCTGCGGGCGTCATTGGCGAGTTGCTGGAATTTTTGGCCGATGAACAGCGCAACTTCGCCCTCGGTGGCGAGGATGGACTGCATCTGCAGAAGCAGAGCGTCCCAGTCCTTGGTGCTCACCGTGCCAGCTAGATGCCCGACGAGCGTTTCCGTCTCGCGCAGGGCGATGCGCAGGCTGCGGCAAAGGCGAAGCTCACGCTCGGCCTGCATCCACTCGTCGTAGTTCTCGAGCCGGGCGACTTCGCGCAGGAGGTCGTCGTCGGATTGCTGAAGTTGGATGTCACCCAGCCGGATGATCACCATGTTTAGCGTGGTGTCGATCAGGCGATAGGTTTCGTCCAGCGTCCGGCGCATCGTCTCGCGCTCGGCCTTGGGCAGGTTGACAATGGCCTTCAGGCCACCGGCGACTTTGCCGAGGGCGTCGATCAGGTCGGCGAATAGTTTGAGTTCCATGCTGCTTATCTCCAATAATCAACGCAGGGGCGCGCGGTAAACTCCCATTTGTTGCTAGGTGCTAGTGCGATTACGGCGTCCACCTAGGAACGCCCAACAGGAGATCTGCCCCCCCTGGTGGACGGAATAGCCGTTCGTCGATTGTCCACAACGAGCCACCGCCAGCTCGCGTGTGAGCCCCGATAACTAAATCTCCTGACACTCGACCTCTCCCGGTCAGTCCCTCAAAAAGTATTCCCCTTTCCGCTACGCGCTCGTAATCGGATATGCGGCTTGCCATACCAAGCCCTTCATCAATTGGTAATCCAAGACCCTCTACTACTCTGCGCTGTGCTGGATTGGTTATTTCTGAAATGGCCGGCCTTGGTATCGCAAAGTCAATTCCTGTCGACCTCGCTGCGTGCAATTGACGCTCAAGTTCCGCACCACGTTCGGTACCCCGTCCAATCTCAACCAAAACCGATGTATCAATGAATACCCGACTTCGAGCAGCGTCTGTCGCACGATCCGCCGCACGCGCAGTAACCGCACCTCGATCAGCAGAGCGAGCTATATCGGTGGCTCGATCGACGGCCCGAGCCACATCGACTCCCGTTTCAACGACATGAGATGCCCGCCGAGCCATCCTCGCCGCAGTCGCGGCTGAGCCAATGCCCGGAATCATTGCGGCTACGCCAAGAGCAGCACCAAGGTAATCACCGCGCCCCAAAGAAATGCCCGCATTGACCAAATCCGCAACCTGACTGGCAATGGGAATATCCGTCATGCTGAAGACATCTAGCGCAGTTTGAACAGCGTCTAGCGCTCCTTCTCTTTCGCTATCGGATATTCCTTCTGAACTACCATCATCACTCGGCGGAGCAGAACGCTCTTGAGCAGGTGGCTCTTCAGGCGAAGATAGCGTTTCGGAAGGCGTTGAAGGAGTAATGACTTTGTCTTCGAACGTGATTGATTCGCCAACGATCGAAATGTCGGATGACCGGGCATTGAAATACCAACCGACCTGATTGCTGCGCCATTCTAGTGTCGGCCGGTCGATCTGATACAAAGTCCCGTTCTCTTCAACGATCTGTCCTGTTAGGGCACCTTCGAGCCTCGCTCGCGCTTCAGGTGTGTTGGTGTGTATATCCTGCTCGAAATCCGGTCCAAGCTGATAAATTCGCTCGCCTTCCATACCCAGCGCATCCCGGAAGTTGATGGGAGCGTTGCTACAATAGCGGAAAGCGTTGAATCCGTCCTTGAATCCAGCGGGATCGCTGCTAGTCCATTTCCCCAACCAAGGCGCGTAATACCTCGCGCCAAAGTAATACAACCCGGTTTCGTCATCCCGCTCTTTGCCGCTAAATCGATATCGCTTCAGACTCAGATCGACTCCCGGTTTGGCCGAGCGATAGGCCGTCGTGCCGTACGGGTGATATTCCTCATAGGAGATCGGATTGCCGTCTTCATCCGTCTCCAACACCGCTGAGCCGAGGTGATTGGCATACTGGTAGCGAGTCAGCGCGACGTTGAGCGGATTCGCCGGATCATCGTTGTCGTCGTCCCGCGTCTTGGTATCGACCTGCGCAATGTGGCCGGTGTTGTCGCTGATGTGGACGGTCCAGCGTTCCAGGCGCAGATCGTTGGTGTTGCGCCGACGGCGGCGGTGGATCATCACCGCGCCGAGGAATATCCATTCGAGCTTGAGATTGCCGTTGCGCTCGATCACCTTGCGAAGACGCTGCCCGCCCAGGCCATAGACGTAATACGCCGTGCCGCCACCACCCAGATCCACCCGCCGCAACTGGTCCATGAAGTTCCAGTCCATGGTCGCCAGATGCGGCATGCGGTTCATGTTGCCGTAGGCGTCGTAGCCGTAGCTGCCGGTGTAGGGGCCTGCTTCCGGGTCGCCGGGCTGGCTGGTGGACGTCAAACGGTTGGTACGGTTACCCGGCGCGTCGTCAAAGGCATAGCGGTAGTGGCGCGTCCAGCCGCCACCGACTCCGGCTTGGGACTGAAAGCGGTGCTTCAGTGCCTTGATGTTGCCCAGCAGGTCGTATTCGTATTCCTCGGTGTAGTTGCGCACCGCCTCGACGTTGTTCGGGTGCGGAAGTTGGACGAAATCCAGGTCAGTGTGAGTGCGGATGGCGTCGTTGACACCGCCAGCGAGCTCCCGACCGGTGGCGCGGATGAGCTGGTAGATCGCGTCGTATTCGTACAGGCTCTCCGGCTTGACGACCGCGTTGTTGAAGTAGTGCGTCTGCTGCGCGTCGTCGCGGATCTGGGTGATGTTGCCGACTGGGTCGTAGCAGTAGTTGAGGTTCTGCAGCCCTTGGGTCTGCGGTTCGGCGCCTGATTTGTGGGTTAGCAGATTGGTCAGGCGGAAGGTCTTCGGGTCGTAAAAGTAGCGGGTGAAGACCTCGTTGCCGTAATGCGCGAATTGGCGCTGGCCCTTGGCATCGTAGTCCTGGCCCTTCAGGAACTCGATGAAGTTTCCCTGGCCTCGGATCTCCGCCTTGAGTGAGGCCAGGAAGTTGGCCTCGTTGTAGGTGGGAACGATGACCGTGGCATCGGGCAACGTAACCCGGGTTGGGCGGTTCAGTGCGTCGTACAGGGAGCTGGCGGTGAAGACTTCGGCGGTCTCCAGCGCGGGATCGGCGGCTGCCTGGATGGCGGCGACATCCGGCTGGCCGGGCAGTGCGCTCCAGTCGAGATCATTCTTGTAATCCTTGGAGAGGACGCGGTCGACGGACGCCGGGTTGCCTTTGAAGTCCAGCTTCGGCACGCGCACCATACCGGCCTGGTCGAAGATCAGATGAGCGGTGCCGAGCAGATTGAGCGGCTGGGCGGTGGCTTGCCCCAGGCGGTCGCCATAGACCACATAGTTGAAGAGGATCTCGGCCTGACCGGCTTGCTGCACGAAAGTGCTGACCGGCCGGTGCAGGTTGTCGTACTCGGCGCGGAACTGGCGGCCATGTTCATCCCAGGTCTTGACCAGGGCGCCGAGCACGTTTTGAAACGTCCAGCGGTGGCCTTTCTCGGCGCTGTCGCCGACGATGGCTGTGCCGGCCATGCCGACGAAGCCGCTGGCCACTTCCCGCTGTGCCTGGTCGAACATCTTCGAGAAGCGTCCGGTCAGATCACTTTCCGAACGCACCGCCGCCGTCTTGCCACCGCCGTAGTCCGACACGGCGTAGACCGGGCGGCCTAGGCTGTCGAAATGGATGAGGCCCGGCGTGTCGGCGTGTTTGGCGGCGAGCCAGGCAGCGCGGCGTTCCGGGACGTTCAGCGGTTCGGGCTGCGCCGTCGGATCGGGACAGCCGCGGTCGGCGTACCACTGGCTTTGCTTGACGGTGTCGTTGGCGTCAAAGACCTTCTGCCACCAAGGCGTGAACTCAACCTTGGCGAAGGTACCGTTCGGGAACAGCGTGCGGATGTTGCGCCCAACCGGGTCGTAGTAGAGAACGGGCGTGACGCCGATTTCGCGCAGCACCAATTCGTCTTCGTACTCGTGCGTCGTGCTGAAGTACCGCTCGTACTGCTTGACCGGTTTACCCTTGTTGTTGAGGACGGTGCGCCCGTTGCCCACCCAGCGCGGATCGGCATCCACTTCCACCTTGGTGCCGTCCAAATTGACTTTGAATGCCTTGCCGGGGTGCGCCTGGGCCTTGACCATCGCTACGCCGCCGCTGCCGTTGGAATAGGTGTAGCTTTCCTGCCAGCGGGGATTGCCGGCACCGTGCTGCTCACGCGCAAAGGTGTGAACGTAGTTGGGCTTGCGGTTGTTCATCCAGTTGAACAACTCGTATTCCATCCGCGTGGTCGGGTCGGCCAGCGTGTCGCCGTCCACCGAGCCGGCCTTGCCCATGACAGCGGTCTTGACCACCATGCGCAGCTCGTCATGTTCGACGGCGGAGCGGTTCCCGTTGGGGACGGTCATCAGCACCGGGCCGAGGACGCGGTAGTCATTGACCGCCGTGACGACATTCCACGCGGCCTGTTTGATTTCTACCTTTTCGATGAGCAGGACGTGCTGATCGAAGGTCGCGATCGTCTCCAGGCCGAACGGGTCTTTGGCGCCGATTGGGAGGTAGAAAGTGTCGCGAGGATTCGCTGGATAGACCGCCGTGCCGGAGGGTAGCCACCAGTTGGTGTCACCCGCAAAGTTCACATAGCCCGCCGCAGTGAATTCGGCATTGCTGACTTTGCCGGCGTAGTGGGCGGCCGTGACGCCAGGCGTGAAGGCGAGCTTGTAGCTCTGATGTCCGAGACCCAGCGAGTCCCACTGCCCCAATGGCAAGGGGTTCAGTGCGTTGTCGAGGAAGAGCGTGCGGCTGTGAGAGAGCAATCGCTTCTGCGGCGTGACGCCGTCCGCGACGACTTCATAGTCGATCGGGGCGGCAGCGGCGATCTTGTTCTTGATCTCCTCGAACTGGAAGAATGCGTCGTCCGGCGCGATGCCGGTGATTTCGTAATTCCTGGACTCGAAGGGGACACGTAACCGGTAGGCTTCGACCGGCGCGGCTTGCTGGATGTCTTGCGTGTAGTCCTTCTCGGCATACGTGATGTAGCGGTGTTCTTGGTCGTGGGTGACTTCTGCGGGAAGGGTAGCGTCGGCGATCTTGCGGCCATACACGACCGAGCAGGACTTGCGGGCGTTGCCGTACTCGTCGAGATCCAGACCAAAGGTGTGTGAGATGCGAGGGTCAGCCGGATTGCGCTCATAGTTGAGCGAGATGGATTCCCGGCCAATCGGAAAGAAGACGCTGTGCCGCTGATTGCCACGTGCCTGCAGCCAGCGAATCTCGAAATTGTTTTCGGTAACCGTATAGGGGTGCTCTTGTTCTGCCGAGCCGTCGTGGCTGTAGATCTCCTGCCGCAGCGGCAGACCCTTCAAGGCACGAACGCATTCGCGCAGTTCGCCTGCACTCAGCCCCGCGGGCAGGAAGGGCTCGGGGATGTGCTGTTCTTGCCGGTAGTACTCGTGACGGTACTGATGCAGGATTCTTGGTCGGTCGAGGAATACCCCCGTGTGATACCAGGTGCGGGTTGTGACCGGCGGCTGATTCAACTCAGGCGCCAGTTCTTGTGCGCCTCCCAGTGCCTGCACGCCCACGACATAGTCTTCGAACGCCTCGGTGTCGAACTGCTCCACCATGCCGAAGCCGCGGAACTCGCGCTCCTCGCCGTCGAAAAAGCCATGGTGGTAGGCGTAGCGGGTGACGAAGCGGTTGCGGCTGATCTGGTCCCAGGTTTCGACGCGCTCTACCACGTGCACCGGAAACGGCAGGCGCGTGATCCAGGGCTTGCCGTTGAGCTTGTCTTCCAGGTAGAAGAGCAGCGAGGAGCAATACTGCACCCGCGTTTCGGCGCCGAGGTTGTTAAGGCTGGTGGTGAGTAGGTGGGGCTTGCCCTCGGCCATCAGCTTCACGTAGCGCATCTGGCGGCCGCTATCGGAAGCCAGCGGTGTCGACCACACCAGGCAGGCAGTGCCATTGCCCAGCAGATCCAGGGTGGCAACCCGGGCCATGTTGTGGATCGGTGGGAACACCCTCAGGGGCACCGCGTCGCTCCAGCCGTTGCCCGCCTGGTTGAAATAGAGGCGTACCCCCTCGGCGTGGAGGTAGATCATGTCCGTGGTGCCACTGCCATCGATGTCGGCTAGCAGTAGCCGTTTGGGATCAAACAGTTCCGGATGGTCGAACAGGGGCGGGTTGTCCATCGACACCTTCGCCCCGAAGTGCCCGTAGCCCAGATTCGGCCAGTAGCAGATCTCGCGGCCGTGCACGCCGGCGCGGATGCGCACCACATCCGCCTGGCCATCGCCGCTCATGTCCGCCAGGTGGATGCTTTCGGTGCCATCGGCAAACACCACCCGTGGCCCTTTCTCTTCGTCCCACGGCAGCGGTAGCCGCTGGGCAGCCTCAAAACCCTGCTCCTCCAGGGAGCGGTGCCACACGAACACATCGCCCTCGCTGATCAGCAGATCGGCGTGGCCGTCGCCCTCGAGGTCGATGAAGCGCAGGTTGGGGTCGCTGAAGTCGACGTTCGGCAGCTGTCGGAACGGGCGGAAGGGCTGCCAGCCCTCGGCACCGTCGTGCTCATATAGGCCCGGCATGGGGCCGCTGAAGGACACCACATCCGGCAGTCCATCGCCGGCCAGATCGAGGATTTGGGCGCCGGCCGCCAGGCTCACGTTCGGTCGGCTAGCCACCGTTTCCAGCGCTGCAAAATTGGCCACATCGGCCTGGTTGTCGCTGCGCAGCCGCTGGCTCAACGGGCTGAGGTTGCGCTTGTAGAACCAGACCCCCGCCTGTTCCGTCAGGATCCCCGGCACCCCCTCACCGTGCAGATCAACCCAGCGGTAGCTGCTGCCATCGAGGCCGACCGGCAGGTTCTCCAGGCTGATGGGATCCACCGTCTCCACGGTTTCACCGAGGGTTGGCTGGCTGTAGCGGAACTCCAGCGGTGGCAGCGCTTTGGTGGTGGTCGTGCCGCCCTCCCGCTTCCAGCCCCGATGTACCACCTGGCTGAGGAAGCTGTAGACGGGCTTGCTGGCGATGCTGGGATCGAGCTCGTCGTCGTAGACGAACTCGGTGCTGCGCACCACACCCTCATACCCCTTCTGGAAGGGGCGATCGGTTGTGGCGGCTTGATCGGGGATGTGGTGCAGCATCAGCACCCGCTCGCAGCGGCGGCAGGTGCGCACCTCGAAGCCACTGCGGTAGCTGGAGAAGGCATCCGGGCGGTAGAACCAGGGCTGCTCCGCCGTTCCGCTGGGGTCGTCCGCGTTTAGCTCGCCGTAGTCGAAGCGCACCTCGAACAGCCAATCGGCGGCGGTGTCGGTGGGGGGAGCGGGAAGATCACGCAGGCGCCGCGGGCGCTGGCCCTGGGCATCGAGCAGTGGCGTGCGGTTGCCGTAGAGGATGCGCTGCAGGTAGCGCTGGGCGGTGCGAGCCGGCGCGGTTCTTGCCCCCCGGTTGCGTTGATGGGCGGCCCGGAAGGGATCGTCCTGGTCGGGCCGCAGGGTGGCAGTGCCGTCTTCCGCTTTGTAGAGATAGCGGATGCCGTTGCCCTTGTCATCGCGGCTTTCGCAGATCAGCCAGCAGAAGATCCGCTGCGGATCCTCGGGATCGGCGATGCGGCTGTTGGCATCGGCGCCATAGATCGTGAGGATGTTGTCCCTTGAAATCGAGCGCCAGTGCACGTCGGCCCGCTGCTCGGCCTCGGGGCGAAGGTCGGTGGCGGTGGGAATCCACTGCCAGCGCTCGATGCGGGCGAACAGTCCCTCGATGCGGGGGCGGTAGCGGCGCACCCGGTAGCCGTCGATGAGGTCGTCGTGGATCTCCAGCCCTGCGGCCCCCTGGCGCAGCACCGGCACCAGGTCTTCTGCGCCCGAAAGCACGAACACATCCGCCTCCTGCGGATCGGTGCTCCAGTCGCGGTAGCGGGGCAGGCCCTTGTCGGTCTTTCGGGTGATCGCCGGCAGCGCCAGGCTCCATCCGAACCCGAAGGGCCCGTTGCCGGCGCCGGAGTCGTAGCTGAGGCTCAGTTGGGGCCCGAAGCCACTGCGGCCGTGGCTGGTGGCGATCGGCACCGACATTGAGCCGGTGCCTGTAACAGGGTTGGCTGCGAACTTCTCGCCCATTCCGCGGATCGCCCCTCCCCCCTTGGGCAGGGAGATGCTGGGGGGCTGGATCAGCTGGGATTGGACCTGGCTGTTGCCGCCATCTGACGCACCTTGACCACCCCAACCGCCAGCTTGCGCCCGCGCCGACGGGCTACCGCCCGCTGGACCTTGCTGGCTTGGCTCTGAAGGGTGAGGGGATGCCATTCGCCACTCAGGCGAGAAACCATGACCGCTTTATGGCAACGGCGCAGCAATAGCGCCACGGATTTTACAAACCTTTCCTCTTAGGCCACAGCATCACTAATTGAATTGAGGCCCCGAACAGATTATGGACTCAATGTGTTTCAAAGCCGTCCGCAATTGATACACAACTTCCACTGTCTTTGGCCAGCATCATAACTCAGGGCAAGACCACCGAACGCTGAATAGACGGGTCCGGTAACCAGTTCTGCTCAATTCCCATGGTCAGCCTATCCAACCTGGCCGCCCCTGGCCACTTGTACCACTTCGCCTCCCGGGCCAAGGTTGTCGCGGCCAGGCCGCCTCGTGTGAGCATTTTATGCGGATCTGATAACCACATGTTCAGGCTGACACGTTGTCAAAGCAGGTCGGCGGGGCTGGAGACGCCCAGTGGCCCCCGATTCAGGACATGGGTGTAGATCATGGTCGTCTTGAGATCGCTGTGGCCCAGTAACTCCTGAATCGTGCGGATGTCCTGGCCCCGCTCGAGCAGGTGAGTGGCGAAAGAGTGGCGCAGGCTGTGGCAAGTCGCCGGCTTGCTGATGCCCGCGGCCAGAACAGCTCGGCGCACGGCCTTCTGAACCAGGCTGGGATCCAGGTGGTGGCGGCCCTCTTCACCGCTGCCTTGATCGCGCCAGCGCCCCTGCTGCGGAAACACCCACTGCCAGCCCCATTCCACTGCCGCGTTGGGGTATTTGCGGGCCAGGGCATGGGGAAGGTGTACCCGTCCCCAGCCATCGGCCAGATCGCGCTGGTGGATCTGTCTCACCTCCTGCAGATGGGGGCGTAGCCGCTCGGCCACGCTCTGCGGCAGCAGGGTGCGGCGGTCCTTGCCGCCCTTGCCGTTGCGCACCGTCAGCTCCTGTCGGCCGAAGTCGAGGTCGTGCACCCTCAGCCGCAGTGCCTCCATCAACCGCAGGCCACTGCCGTACAGCAGCCCGGCCACCAGCGCCTCCGTGCCGTTCAGTCGTTGCAGGACTGAGCGAACCTCCTCCAGCGTCAGCACCACCGGTAGGCGCCGCGGCGTTCTGGCTCGCACCACGCCCTCCAGCTCCAGGTCCCGCTCCAGCAGCTCCCGGTAGAGAAACAGCAGGGCTGAGAGCGCCTGGTTCTGTGTGGAAGCACTTACCTGAAGATCCACCGCCAGATGGGTGAGAAAGGCGTTCACCTCGGCGCTGCCCATCTCCCTCGGGTGCCGCAGGCTGTGGAAACGCAGATACCTCCTGAGCCACTGCTCGTAGGTCGCCACCGTGCGCCGGGCGTAGTGGCGGGTCTGCAGCTCCTCCCGGTAACGCTGGATCAGCCCCGGGGGCTTGGGTTGCTCGGGCATCGCGGCTTGCACCACGGCAATGCCTCAGCGTTGCCACCGATGGTGCGCCGCCCTCAGCAGTCGAGCGACGTGCGCCGTTCGGCGTCGGAGATGTCGCCCCGTTCGCGCTGCCACTGGCGGCGGCGCAGCCTGCCGTAGGCCTGGCAGAACTCCTCCCCGAGGGCCTGGCGCAGGTGGCTGTCGCCATCGAAGGCATCGAGGGCTTCGCCCAGATCGGCGGGCAGGCTCGGGCAGACCTCCGGCCCCAGCGGGCGGGCGTAGTTGTCGTTGTCGCGGCGGGGCCCGGGCTCGAGCTGGCGCTCGATGCCATCCAGACCGGCCGCCAGGATGGCCGCCTGCAGCAGGTAGGGGTGGGTGGAGCCATCGGGTAGCCGCAGCTCCAGCCGCTGGTCGTCGGGGATGCGCAGCATGTGGGTGCGGTTGTTGCCGCTGTAGCTGATGCCCGCCGGACTCCAGGTGGCCCCGGACGTGGTGGGTGGTGCCGCCAGCCGCCGGTAGCTGTTCACCGTGGGGTTGGTGAGGGCGCACAGGGCCGGGGCGTGCTCCAGCAGTCCCGCCAGGAACTGATAGGCCAGTGCCGAAAGCCCCAGTTCACCGGCCGGATCATGGAACAGGTTCGTGCCGGCGCTGGCTGTGCCCGGCGCTCCCCAGAGGGAGAGATGGGTGTGGCAGCCGTTGCCGGTGCGCTCGGCGAAGGGTTTGGCCATGAAGCTCGCCTTGAGCCCCTGCTGCTCCGCCAGCGTCTTCACCATCACCTTGAAGAAGGCGTGCCGGTCGGCGGTGGTGAGGGCGTGGGCGAAGGTCCAGTTCACTTCGAACTGGCCGTTGGCGTCCTCGTGGTCGGCCTGGTACGGCCCCCATCCCAGGCCCTCCATCGCTTCCAGCAATGGGCCGATCAGCCCGTAGCGGCGCATCAGGGCCAGCTGGTCGTAGCAGGGTTTCTCCTGGTGATCGGCCGGATCGGCGACGCCTGCGCCATCGGCGCCCAGCAGGAAGAACTCCGCTTCCACGCCGCTGCGGAGCTCGTAGCCCAGGGCCGCCGCCCGCTCCAGCTGGGTCCGCAGCAGGCGGCGCGGACACTGGGCCATCGGCGTGCCGGCCAGCACCAGTTCCGCCGCCACCCAGCCCACCTCCGGCTGCCACGGCAGGGGCGTGAGGCTGGCGGGATCGGGAATCGCCATCACGTCGCCATCGGCGGGGGAGAGATCCAGCCAGGCCGCGAAACCTGCGAACCCGGCCCCGTCGCGGGCCATGGCCGGAATTGCCGAGGCGGGCACGAGCTTGGCCCGCTGGATGCCGAACAGGTCGGTGAAGGAGATCAGCAGGAACTTGAGCTGCAGCTCGCGGGCCTGGCTGGCGAGATCGGGCATGGGTCGGGTGATGGTGGGGGCCGTGGTGATCGGAGGTGGAGCGGGGCTCCGGGAACGGGCCTGGGCCGTCGGTGGGGTCAGCTGCTGAGCAGCCCCTCGACGATCTGCCGCAACCGGTGCTGCTCCGGTGGGCTGCTGTGGGGATTCCCGGCGCGGTGCCCCAACTCGGAGTGGATCACATGCAGGTCGGCGCCGGGAATCCGGGCGGCGTCGGCGGCCATATCCGCGACGGTGAAATAGAGGTCGTGGTCGGCCGCCACCACGGCCGTGCGGGCGGTGATCGAGCCGAGAGCCGCCTCCAGCTCCCCACCATCGGCCACGTCGTGGGCCAGCCAGGTGTCGAGCATGGCGATCAGGTCGCGGGGATCGTGGCGGCGGTAATGCGGCAGCCACTGCTTTTCCACGTGCTGTTCCACCGGTTCCTCGAGGCTCTGGAAGAACGGCTGGCTCGCGGCCCAGCTGGCATAGATCAGCGCATAGGTGCGCAGCCCCTCGACCGGATCACCGCTGAAGCCGCTGCCGGTCCAGTGCCTGTCGGCCGTGAGCGCCTGGCGCAGGCTGAGGCAGAACAGCCGGTTGTGGGGCGAAGTGCGGCCCGTGCCGCAGACACAGCAGATCCGTTCCACGGCCGCGGGGTGGTCCACCGCCCACCGGTAGGCCTGCTGGGCGCCCATCGACCAGCCGTAGACGAGGGCCGGCCGCTCGACTCCGAACACCTCGAAGAGCAGCCGCCGCTGGGCGGTGACGTTGTCCCGCTGGTCCACCACCCAGCCCTGCTCGGCCAGACCCATCGCCCCATGGCTGGGGCTGGTCGAGGCGCCGTTGCCGAACATGCCCGCGATCACCAGGCACCAGCGGGTGGGATCGAGCACCGGCCCCGCCAGCCAGGTGAGGTCCGCTGGCCGGGCTCCATAGGAGGTGGGCACCAGGATCAGGTTGGAGCGCTCGGCATTCAGCTGGCCGGTGGTGGCGTAGCGCAGCGTTGCTTCCGGAATGACCTGGCCACAGCTCAGGGGAAAGGGTCCCAGGGCGAAGTCCGCCTCAACCCAGGAGGCCGTGCTGGTCATGCGGGCAGAGCCAGGGCCGGCAGGTCGCGCAACAGCTTGCGGTGCACGGCGAGATAACCCGGAGCCAGGTGGCGCAGCTGGGGGGCGACCCAGTGGTGGGCGGCAGGGAGCGCGTGGAAGGGAATCGACGGGTAGAGGTGGTGTTCGGCGTGGAAGGGCATGTTCCACATCAGCCAGCGCACCGGAGCCGCCGTGAGGGTGGTGCGGGTGTTGGCCAGGCCGTCGCTGCTGAAACTGCAGCCGCTGTGCTCGGCGAGCAGCACGAAGCGAAGGAAGGGCTGGCCGACGGCCAGGGGCAGCAGCCAGCTCCAGAACAGAAACCCGTTCGCGTGGATGCAGGAGAGCGCCAGCACCACCCCGTAGACCAGGAACTGCAGGCGCACGGAGCGGCGCACCTCGGGGATCACCTCGGGGCTGAGGTAGGGCAGAGCGCTCAGGTCTCCCCAGAGCAGCCGCCCGTACCCCCTCAGCTTGCCGCTCCACCAGTTCCAGCCGCTGAGCTCGAGCAGGTAGCCCCCGAGCGTTGTGGGCACGGGATCCTCCAGCTCAGGATCCCGCCCGGGCTGGTGGGTGAAGCGATGGTGCCATTGGTGATAGCGGCGGTAGAAGGTGGCGTTGTAGAAGCTCAGCAGCCCTGCCAGCCAGGCCACGCTGTCGTTGACGGAGCGGTTCCGGAAGGCGGTGCGGTGGCAGCACTCATGCAGGGGAGCAAAGCAGGTGGCCAGGGCGATGCCGTTCAGCACCAGTCCGGCCGCTCGCCAGATCAGGGGCAGGCCGCTCTGCCGCCAGACCAGCCCCGTCAGCACGATGGTGAGCAGGTGCACCGCCAGGCGGACGACGGCCGGCCCGTCGCGGAGGCCGTTCAGCTCGGCAAGGGCCTGGCGTTCGATCAGGCTGGAGGATTGGGGTGCCATGGCGCCACTCCAGCAGTCGGTCTGCCCCCCTTGCGGTAGGCGATGTGACCGGCCGCCTTCTCCTGCGGCTGCAGGCCGGCCCCAGGCTTGATCACGCCTGACTAAAGTGAGATCGAGAAAAAGGTTGAACCGTGATCCGCACCATGGCCAGCGTTGACCAGGCGATCCACCAGCCTGCCGGCACGGTGCGTTCCGCCGATCCACGCCCCGCATCTGATCCACGCCATGAGGCCATGGTGGCCTCGCTGCGCACCCGGTATGCCGCAGCGGTGGAGCGCCAGGACGCTGCCGCCAAGCAGGCTCTCTTCCAGGAAGGGGTGTACCTCGGCATCCTGCCCCAGGAGTTCATCGATCCCGCCTGAACCTGCTGCTGCCCCGCTCCTGCTGCACAGCCTCTGGGGGTTTGAGGGGGATCTGGAGCAGGTCATCGACCGCGCTGGTCGACATGGTTTCGATGGCCTGGAGGCCAATCTGAACCACCCCTGCCTGCTTGGCCGATCCCCTTCTGCTGTGCTGGAGGCCCTTGCTGCCGCGGACCTGGCCCTGGTGCTGGAGGTGGTGACAGGCGGTGACTATGTGCCTGAGCCGACGCGGAGCCCGGAGAGCCACCTCGCTGAGCTGGAGCGCCAGCTGGAGCGCGGCGCGGCCTACCAGCCCCTGAAGGTCACGGTGATCACCGGCTGTGATCACTGGCGCTGGCCGCTCCAGGAAGGCTTCTGGAGCCGGGCTCTCGAGCTGGCGGCGGCCAGCGGCCTGCCGGTGAGCTTCGAGACCCACCGTTCCCGCAGCTTCTACAGCCCCTGGATGATCCATCCGTATCTGGAGGCCTTCCCTTCGCTGCGTCTCACGGCGGACATCAGCCACTGGTGCGTGGTGGCGGAACGGCTGATGACGCCTGAGCTGGAGCCGATCGCGTCCATCGCGCCGCGGGTGGACCATATCCATGCCCGGGTGGGTCACCCCCAGGGCCCATCGGTGGGGCATCCGTTCGCTCCCGAATGGGCCGAGGCCCTCGAGGCCCATCGGCGCTGCTGGCAGCTCTTCCTCGCCGCTCGCGCCCCCGGCGCCAGCCCCGCCACGGTGACACCGGAATTCGGGCCCGATGGGTACCTGCCCCAGATCCCCTTCACGCGGGCCCCCGTCGCGGATCTGCTGGCGATCAATGCGGCGATGGCGTGCTGGATCCGTGCCGGTGCGCTGGATCCTGCTGCCTGAGGCCCATCAGCGTGTCGTAGAGCTGCTGCTGCTGAAGCAGGCGCCGTTCGAGGCGGTGGGGAGGCCCGGGCCGCAGGCCGCTCGCGTAGCCCCGCTGGGCCGACTCCACCAGGCGGCGGTCTTCCTCCAGGAAGGTCAGCATCGACTCGAGCCAGGCTGGGGCCATCGGCGCCTGGGAGGGTTCGCCCAGGAGCCACAGATCCATCCGGCAGCGCTCCAGGCTGAGCGGCGGAAAGCTGATCACGGCCAGCCGACCATCGGGCCAGAGCAGCAGGTGCGTCCAGGGGGCCAGACCGAAGGTGAGGAATTCGCCGTCCGCCATGGGGGTGGCGAGCAGGGAACCATGGGGACTCAACGCATGGCGGTAGTCGCGCACCGGCCCCTGGTACCGGTGCAGCGTTTGGGGATGGGCGATGGCGACGTGGTAGTCGTCCAGGGTGTTGTCGTGGGCGATCTTCCAGTTGCAGGCCAGCTCCAGGGTCGTCTGGGCCAGCAGCTGCCGTGGCGTTCCGAACCGCTCACCCGCCTCCGCCAGCACCAGATCGAGCTGCTGCTCCAGGGGGAGGGGATCGCTGCCGATGGCGACCCAGATCAGCGGGCCCATCACCGCGCAGTCCAGGGGCTGGAGGGGCCAGTCCTGCCGCTGGAAGGGTTCCAGGAAGTCCGATTCCCGGGCGGCCGCCAGCAGCTGACCGTCCAGGCCGTAGGTCCAGCCGTGGTAAGGGCACACCAGCCGCCGGCAGGCCCTGGACGCTGCGGCCGGCTCCAGCAGCGCCACCCCCCGGTGGGGGCAGCGGTTCAGGTAGGCCCGGGGCTGCTCTCCCGGCGGATGGGTGAGCAGCACGGGCAGGTCCAGCAGCTCGAGGGCGAGGCCGTGGCCGGGCGGGAGGGCGTCCACGGCGGCCACGGGGTGCCAGAAGTGGGGGGCATAGCGCTGCCGTTCCGCCAGGGCCGCGGCAGCCGAGCCATAGAGATCCGCCGGCAGAAACGCGGGGGAGCCCAGCCGGGCAGGGTCGTTGCCGCTCATCCGGCCAGGGCCGGCTCCAGGCCCCTCAGACACTGGGCCAGATCCTCCCGCAGGCTCAGAAACTCCGGCGAGACGCGCAGGTGGGCCATGTTCTGGTGGTCCAGGTCCACCTGCACGCTGCGCACGATCCGTCCCGGCCGCGGCGCCATGATGTGCACCCGCTGGGCCAGCAGCAGGGCCTCCTCGAGATCGTGGGTGATCAGCAGCGCCGAGAGCCCGGTGCGCTGCCACAGCTTGTGCAGGAATTCCTGCATCGACTCGCGGATCTGCAGGTCGAGAGCTCCGAAGGGTTCATCCAGCAGCAGCACCTTGGGCTGGGCGGCGAGGGCCCGGGCGATGGCGACGCGCTGCTGCATGCCCCCGGAGAGCTCGCGGGGCAGCCGCCGGGCCGACTCGCCCAGGCCCACCACCTCGAGGTAGTAGCCGGTGCGCTCCCGGATCTCCCGTCTGGCCAGCCCCTGCAGTTCCATGCCGAAGGCCACGTTCTGGGCGGCGGTGAGCCAGGGATAGAGGCTGTACTTCTGGAAGACCATCCCCCGGTCCGAGCCCGGGCCCCGCACGGGCTGACCGTCCACCGTGATCACCCCGGCAGTGGGGCGGTCCAGTCCGGCCACCAGGCGCATGACCGTCGATTTGCCGGAGCCGGAGCTGCCCACCAGGGCGACGAATTCCCCGGTGTTCACCTCGAAGCTGATGCCCTCGAGCACGCACTTCGCCGTGCGACCCACTCCGAAGGTCTTGGAGACGTTGTCGACGCTGAGATGCATGGGAGGTGCTGTTCGGTGGGCCGAGGGACAGATCAGTTGGCCCAGCGGCAGGTGCGCCGCATCAGCAGGCGGAAGCCCAGATCGATCAGCAGGCCGATCAGCCCGATCACAATCAGGCCCAGGAAGATCTCATCGGTGCGCAGGAACCGCTGGGCAAGGCTGATGCGCTTGCCCAGCCCTTCGTTGGCGGCCACCAGTTCGGCCACGATCACCAGATTCCACGCCGAGGCCATGTTGATGCGGTAGGCGTCGATCACCTGCGGGGCGATGCAGGGGGTGATGACCCGCACCAGCACCTGGGAGGTGCGTCCCCCCAGGGTGAGGGCGGTCTCCACCAGTTCGTTGGGCACGAACTTCACGGCATCCATGATCATCAGGGTGTTGAAGAACAGGGTGCCGATGAAGATCAGCAGGATCTTCGGCAGTTCGCCCAGGCCGAAGTAGATGATCAGCAGGGGGATGAAGGCCGGCGCGGGCATGTAGCGGATCAGGGCCATCAGCGGCTCCAGCAGTCGGCAGATCACCGTGCTGGTGCCCATGGCGATGCCCAGGGGCAGCGCCACCACCGCCGAGAGGGCAAAGCCCCCGAACACCCGCCCCACACTGGCGACCAGGTCAGCCCAGAGCACACCCTGGGCGGCCTGGCTCTGCCCGGCGGCGATCACGCCGGACGGACTGGGCAGGAAGAGCGGGTCCACCAGCCCGGCGCTGGTGACGGCTGTCCAGATCACCACCACGATGAGCACCCCCGCCAGCCCCAGCACCCAGGGGTGCTGGCTGAGGCGTTTCAGCCGTTCCATCGCGGCCGGCGCGAGCGGTGCGGCGTCGACCAGGTCAGAGTTGCTGGCGGGAGAGGTCATGGTGGCGGGTTTCCCTCAGCTCACTTCGCCGCTTTGACGAACGTGTCGACGAACAGACCATCCAGCTTGGGTGGGGTCTTGGCCAGGCCCACGTTCTGGAGGAAGGTGCTGATCTGATCCGCTGCGTAGGGCAGCGAGGCCATCGTGTCCCCGGCTTCCAGGGCCTTGAGGTTGTCCTCGAGGCTGAAGATCGTGGTGCCGGCGTCGTAGGCCTTGTATTCCTCCTCGGACACCCCGGCGCGCTGGCTGAGAATGGTGAGCGAGGGGCCGGGATTGGCCTTGATTTCCGCCAGGGTGGCGAACCAGGCGTCCACGAGCTTCTGAACCTTCTCCGGGTTCTGCTTGACGAACTCGGTGCGACAGACGAGGTGGTCGCTGATCGCCCCCGGGAACTCCTTGGAGGAGAAGAGGGTCGCGCTGCCGGATCGCTTCAGGGCCTGGGTGGTGAACGGCGCGAACACCCCCACCGCATCCACCTGGCCCGCCACGAAGGCGGCGGCCGCCGCTCCGGTCTCCAGCGGCACGAAGCTGATGTCGTCGGCGCCCAGGCCAGCCTTCTTCAGGCCGAGCAGCAGCAGGTAGTGGTCGACCGTGCCCTCCTCGGCCGCCACCTTCTTGCCCTTCAGATCGGCGATGGTGCTGATGCCTTCGGCGGCGATGATCTGGTCATTGCCGGTGGAGTTGTCGTTGGTCAGCACCACCTGCAGATCCGCCCCGCCGGCGATCGAGCTGATCGTGTCGTTGAGGGTCTGGCTGTTGCAGTCCAGCTGGCCGGCGTTGAGGGCGTTGATCGAGTCGAGGTAGCCGTCGAACCACTGCAGGGTCACCGGGATGCCGAACAGGCCCTTCTCCTCGGTGACCTTCCAGGGAATCCAGCCGGGCCAGGCGCTGTAGCCGACCCGCACCGGGGTGTCGGAGCTGCCGCCGCCCTGCTGGCTGCAGGCCGAGAGGGCACCGGCACCCAGGCCGAGCAGCAGCAGGGTGGCGAGCAGGCGTTGGCGGGTTCGGGGCTTTCGGGTTGGGGTCATTGGAGGGGGATGGGAAAAAGGTTGGAGAGGGAAAGGTGGGGGCGCGGCAGGCGGGGCCGGAAGCGCTCAGGGGGGAATGGGGCGGCGGAACCTGGGGGCCATGGCTCAGAACAGCTCCAGGTAGCGCTCGGTTTCCCAGCGGGAGATGGTGCCGTGGTAGCTGGCCCATTCCTCGCGCTTGAAGGCGATGAAGGCGTCGGCCATGGCCTCGCCGAACACCTCGCGGGCGAGCGGATCCACCGCGAACGCCTCGATCGCCTCGCCCAGGGTCCGAGGCAGGGTGGTGAGGCCCCGGCGGGCGCGTTCCTCGGGGCTCAGCCGGTAGGCGTTCACCAGGTTGGGTTCGCCCGGATCCAGCTCCTCCCGGATGCCCTCCAATCCGGCCGCCAGCAGCAGGGCGGCGGCCAGGTAGGGGTTGCAGGCGCTGTCCGTGGCCCGGCACTCCACCCGGCTGCCCGCACCGGGGATGCGGAGCATGTTGGTGCGGTTGTTGTTGCCGTAGCAGATGAACACCGGTGCCCAGGTGAAGCCCGACATGCTTCCCTGCACCACCAGGCGCTTGTAGCTGTTCACCGTGGGGGCGATCACGGCACAGATGGCCGGGGCGTGGCGCAGGATGCCGGCGATGAACTGGCGGCCCAGGGGGCTCACCCAGCCGGCCCGTCCGTCCTCGGGGGTGAACAGGTTGCTGCCGCTGGCCAGGTCTGCCAGGGACATGTTGAAGTGCGCCCCACTGCCGGTGCGGTCGCCGAAGGGCTTGGGCATGAAGCTGGCGATCAGGCCATGGCGGCGGGTGATCTCCCGGGCCATCAGCCGGAAGAAGGTCACCCGATCCGCGGTGATCAGACCGTCGGCGTAGCCGAAATCGGTCTCGAACTGGCCGTTGCCGTCTTCGTGGTCGAAGGAGTAGACGCCCCAGCCCAGGCCGTTCATGGCCCGCACCAGCTCATCGAGCCAGTCGAGGTTGTCGAGCAGGCCGCGTAGGTCGTAGCAGGGTTTCTCGAGGGTGTCGGCCGCGCTGGCCGGCATCAGTTCGCCGTCGGGGCCGCGCCGCAGCACGAAGAATTCCGTCTCCACGCCGAGGTTGAAACGCAGGCCCATGCGTGCCGCCTGGTCGCGCACCCGGCAGAGGATCGTGCGGCTGCAGGCCTCGAAGGGCTGGCCGTGGAGCTGGAGGTTGCTGGCCATCCACACCGTGTCAGGCCGCCAGGGCAGCACGGTGGCCGAGCTCAGATCGGGCAGGGTGGCGACTTCGTCGTCGCTCACGTCCTGAGGCACCCCGTCGAGGGCGGCGCCGGTGAACAGTTCCGAGCCGGCCAGCATGGCGGGCAGGTGGTCGATCGGCACGGCCTTGGCCTTGCACACCCCGTGCAGGTCCACGAAGCTGGCCAGGGCATAGCGAACGCCCTGGGCCTGCAGCTGGGCCTGGGCCTCCTCGCCGGTGAGGCCGGCCCGAAGCTGCAGGGCCGGCAGGGGGGGCAGGGCCGTGGCTCCGCCCGGTACGCCGCCGCCGCTCATGACGCCACCAGGACGGGGACCGCGCCCTCCGCCTGCCGTGCGCTCCGGAGCATCTCCAGCTGCTGGTTCAGCCAGGCATGCCACGCCTCGAGGCCCTCGCCGCTGGTGGCGGAGACCCGGATCACGGCACAGCGCGGATTCACCTGGCGGATGTGGGCCTCGATCCGCTCCACGTCCACCGGCAGGTAGGGGAGCAGGTCGGTCTTGGTGATCAGCACGCAGTCGGCCTCCCGGAACATCACCGGGTACTTGAGGGGCTTGTCTTCGCCCTCGGTGACGCTGAGCAGGGCCACCTTGCGGTGTTCGCCCACCGCGAATTCGGCCGGACAGACCAGGTTGCCGACGTTTTCCACCCAGAGCACATCGAGGCTGGCGGGATCCAGCCGTTGGCGCAGCAGCCGCAGCCCCCCGCTCACCATGGCCGCGTCGAGGTGGCAGGCCCGCCCGGTGGTGATCGGCACCACGGGCACCCCCACCGCTTCGAGCCGTTCCGCATCGAGCTGGGTGGTCATGTCACCTTCCAGCACCGCCATGGCGTGGCTGCCGGCGAGCTGCGCCAGGGAGCGCTCCAGCAGGGAGGTCTTGCCGGCACCGGGGCTGCTCATCACATTCAGGCAGAGCAGATCCCAGCCATCGAAGTGTTCGCGGTTGTGGTCGGCCTGGTGCTGGTTCGCGGCCAGCAGGTTGAGGCCGAGGGTGTCTTGCAGGGGCATGTGCATGGCGATCAGCAGCAGGGGGACAGGGAGGGACTGGCGGGTTCGAGGCTGCAACCCTCGAGGCTGTAATCGACGGAGCGGATCTTCAGTTCCCGGCCGCTCACGATCTCTTCCATCGGGTGCTGGCAGCAGGGTGAGCGGTAGGCCTCTTCCGCGCTGGGCTGGTAGGTGGCGTTGCAGGCCACGCAGCGGCCCACCAGGGCGACCGGTTCGATGGCGAGTTCGGCCCCGGCCAGCCAGGTGTTCTGCACCGCGGCCTTCCAGGTGAAGACCAGCTGGTCGGGTTCGACGCAGGTGAACGCACCCACCAGGAGATGCACGGTGCCCACGCGGGGAACCGCCGGGCTGTGCCGACGCTTCCAGTCCTCCATCGCCAGCAGCAGACATTTGGTCATGTCGACTTCGTGCATGGCTCACCTCCAGGCCTGGTCGACCTGCATGTTGCAGGTGCTGCTGATCCAGGACGGCAGCGCTTTGCGGGGCAACTGGCCGCTCACCACCAGGTGGGCCATGGTGTCGCAGATCACCCGGGTGGCCATCAGGGAGGTCATGTCGCTGATGTCGTAGGGGGGGGAGACCTCCACCACTTCCAGGCCACAGACCGGCACGTTGCGCACGATCAGTTCCAGCAGTTTCAGCGCTTCCCTCGGCAGCAGCCCGCCGGGCTCAGGCCAGCCTGTGCCGGGGACGAAGCCGGCGTCGATGCAGTCGATGTCGAAGGAGATGTACACACAGTCGGTGCCATCGGTGGCGCGTTCGATCGCGAACTTCGCCGCCGCCTCCAGGCCCATGTCACAGATGTCGGTGACGGTGAGCACGTTGGTGCCCCGCTCCCGGCAGACCTTGACGCCCTCCCGGGGAACCTGCCAGCCACCGATGCCCAGTTGCACCAGGTTGGGGGCCGGCGCGTTGGCCATGTTGGTGGCATGGAACCACGGACAGGTGTGCATCCGCTCGTCCAGGTCGATCTCCTGGGTGTCGACATGACGGTCGAAATGGATGATGCCCACCTTCTTGTCACCCAGATGGCGGCAGACGCCCCGCACGGTGGGAAAACCGATCGAATGGTCGCCGCCGAGGATGATCGGGAAGGCGCCGCTGCTGAACACGTGGGCGACCCCCTTGGAGATCTGGTCGAAGCTCTTCTCGTTGTTGGCGGGAATGGTGAAGATGTCGCCCACGTCGCAGAGCTTGATCTGCTCGCGCAGATCCACGCCCATTTCGTAGTTGTAGGGGGTGTAGAGCGCCGAGATGCGGCGGATGCCCTGGGGGCCGAAGCGGGTGCCTGGCCTGTAGGTGGTGCCGGAATCGTGGGGCACCCCCAGGATGGCCACGTCGAACTCCCCGACCCGGTTCACATCCTCGATGTACGGGGCCTTCATGAAGGTGTTGATGCCCGCGTAGTGGGGCAGCTCACCGCGCGAGAAGGTGGAGATGCGGCGATCCACGATGCTGTCGGCCGCTTCCAGGCCGTAGCGGTGGGCCTGATCCACCTCCTGCTGCCAGCCGGTGAGCGGGAGCGCACGCTCCTTCTCAAGGGCACGCATGCCCTCCGTGGGATGCAGCCGTTCGAAAGCGCCGTCGGCGCCTGAGGAGGAGGTCATGGGGGGTGCCTGGAGAGTCTGGAGATGGAGCGGTCTCCCGGGCTTTTGTCCCTCCGTGCACCGGCGTGGCCGGTGGGGCTCTCTTGGACCAGTCGCCCTGGCACCGGGTGGAGAACCACCGCGGTGACGGGCCGGAACCCTAGAACCTGTCCGCTCGTGAAGTGTGTGCGAAGCGGGCTCGGCGCTCGGTGCCGATGACTACCAACTCCGCAGCTGACGGGTTTCAGTGCTGGTGATCGTGCCCGTGCTCAGCGCTGTTCTGCCCTTGGTGGGAGCTGTTCTGGCCCTGCTGGGTGGGCTGGTGATGGTCCGGGTGGGCCAGGGCGGAACCGGCCTGCAGGCCCAGCAGACCCAGGGCGGCCAGCAGGACCATGACGCTCTGGCCCAGGGGACGACGACGGGCGAGGGGCCGGGTGTGGGCCCGGAGGTGGGGCGATGGGGTCATCGGAAGGGGCATCGGGGCAGGGGGACCCAAGGACCGTATCCAGCGCCGGGGGGCATCCCGGTAGCCGACGACACCAAGCGCAGGGCAGGGCGGCGCAGGGCGGTGGCCAGGCTCAGGCTCCGCCCGGCGGTTCCACCATCCGCTCGGGTTGCACCCACTGGTCGAACTCCTCGGCGCTCAGTTCCCCCAGCACCAGTGCGGCCTCCCGCAGGCTGAGCTGGTGGTGGTGGGCATGCTTGGCGATGGCACAGGCCCGGTCGTAGCCGATGGCCGGGGTCAGGGCGGTGACCAGCATCAGGCTCTGGTCCAGCAGGGTCTCGATGCGGGCCTCGTTGGCCTGCAGCCCCTCGATGCAGTGCGTGCGGAAGCCGGTACAGGCGCCGCTGAGCAGCTCGATGCTCTCCATCACGTTGTGGGCGATCAGCGGCTTGAACACGTTCAGTTCGAAGTTGCCCTGGCTGGCGGCCATCTGCACGGCACCGTTGTTCCCCATCACCTGCACGGCCACCATGGTGAGGCTCTCGCACTGGGTGGGATTCACCTTGCCGGGCATGATCGAGGAGCCCGGCTCGTTCTCGGGGAGCACCAGCTCGCCCAGCCCGCAGCGGGGGCCGCTGGCCAGCCAGCGGATGTCGTTGGCGATCTTCAGCAGGGATCCGGCCAGCACGGTGAGCGCCCCGTGGGCGGCGGCCAGGGGTTCATGCCCCGCCAGGGCCTGAAACTTGTTCGGGGCACTGGTGAAGGGGAGAGCGAGGCGCTCGCGCAACCTGGCGGCCACCGCCTCGCCGTAGCCGTGGGGTGCATTGAGGCCCGTGCCCACCGCCGTGCCCCCGATGGCCAGCTGGTGCACCTGGGGAAGGGTGGCGAGCAGGCTCTCGAGACCTAGCTGCAGCTGGGCGGCATAGCCGCCGAATTCCTGCCCCAGGCTGAGCGGAACCGCATCCTGCAGGTGGGTGCGGCCGATCTTGATGATCCGGCTGAAGGCCCTGGCCTTGGTGCTGAGGGCCTCGATCAGGGCCGTGACGGCGGGAATCAGTTGCCCATCCAGCGCCACGGCGACCGCCAGGTGGAGGGCAGCGGGAAAGGTGTCGTTGCTCGACTGGCTGAGGTTGACGTGGTCGTTGGGATGCACCGGCTGCTTGCTGCCCAGCACCCCGCCGACCGCCGCGATCGCCCGGTTGGCGATCACCTCGTTGACGTTCATGTTGGTCTGGGTGCCGGACCCCGTCTGCCAGATCCGGAGGGGGAACTCGCCATCCAGCTGGCCCGTGGCCACCTCTTCGGCCGCCGCCACGATCAGGTCCGCCAGCTGGGGGTCGAGCCGCCCCTTGTCCCGGTTCACCTCGGCGCAGGCGGCCTTGAGCTGGCCGAAGGCATGGATCACCGCCAGGGGCATGGCCTGGCCGAACGGGAAGTGGTGCAGGGAGCGTTGGGTCTGGGCGCCCCAGTAGTGGTCCGCCGGCACGGCGACCGCGCCCAGGCTGTCGGTCTCCCGGCGGGTGGGCGGCGCAGGATCGGCGGGCGTCATCAGCGGCTCACCACCTCCGTGTTGAGCTCGTTGAAACTCATGGTGCCGCTGGTCTTGAACCCCTCCGGCAGGGGGATGCCCGTGGCTGTGCTGACGGCGTCATTGATCCGCTCGATCGCCACCTGCCCCTCGGCATCCAGCAGCACCTGGCCATCGCCGTCGAGCACCACCACCTGGGGCACCCGTCCATGCCAGTAATGGGCCGGGTCGCGGGCCCCCCCGTCGCCCCTGTTCTGCAGCGGGTCGGTCACCAGGGGGATCAGCTCGACGCTGTTGCCCCAGAGGCGCTGCAGCTCCGAGACCACCGGGGAGAACTGCTTGCTGCCCGCATCGTCATCCAGGTAGAAGACCAGCAGGGCAGGTCGGTGTTCCTCCAGGGTCTGGGCCAGGGACGCGCGCGGCGGGACGAGGGACCCGTTTCCGGCATAGAGGGCGTAGATGTTGCCGTCGTAGGTGTTGTTGGTGAGGGCGGCGGCGGCGGGCTGGCTGCACAGCCCGAGCGCCAGCAGGAGAGCCAGAACGGGCATCAGCCGCGCCCGCCAGCGCCGGATCAGGGACAACGGCGCCCTGATCGGCGACCTGTTCGCGGTGCAGCCCATGCCCTTCGCCTCAGCCCTTGCCTGGTGGCGCCATTGTGCAGCCAAGCCCCGCCGGCCTGGCGTGCCGGCATCTAGGGACGGCTCACGCCGCGGCCCAGCCCCTGCAGGATGCCCCGCCCGATCAGGCCGATGGCCCGCCCCACCACCTGGGTGAGCAGCACCACCACCAGGTTCCCCACCCCCTGGATCAGCTGGCGCAGCTGGGGGGCCAGGGCGTCTCGGGTTTCCAGCGCCAGGGTCACCAGCTGCTGCAGGGGGCGCAGGCGGCGGAGTTCGGCATCGCGGGGTTCCAGCAGGTTCACCGCACCGATGGTTCCGGCATCGACGCACAGCAGCCGGCGGCGGCTCTCGTAGAGCGCGATCGGCCGCTCGAACCAGTCGCTCCAGCGCTGCTGGGCGTTCAACTGGTTGCGCAGCCGTTCCAGATTGCGGGTCGAGAGCAGGTCGGCCCTGAGCAGGTAGCGGCGCAGCTCGGGCCAGGGGCCGCAGCAGGCCAGGACCTCGGCGGCCAGCAGCTCAGCGGTGCGCACCAGCCAGTTCGCCACCAGCCGCTCCAGCTGGAGGATGGCCCGCAGTTCGTCGGCGGCCAGCAGCTGCCCGTCCACCAGCAGGGGTTGGGCCATCACGAGCGTGGCCAGCATCGGCTGGGCATCGGGAAGTTCCGGATCGTCGACCGCCAGATCGCTGGATTCGATCAGCGTCCTGGCCACGGGCTGGAGGGCTCCCTGTCGGGGCAGCTGGACATAGGGGCTGGCCATGGCCCGCAGGGCCTGCTCACGGAGCTGGGGCTGGAGGGAGACCCAGCGCTCCCTCAGCACCGCCGGCGACGCCGGCTCGGCGGCCAGCTGGGCCCGCAGCCCTTCCAGCTGATCGAGCAGGGCCAGCAGCAGATCGGCGCAGCGGGCGGGGCTCAACCCTTCGATGGCCAGCAGTTGTCCGCTGTGGTTGGCCAGCCCTGCCGCGATGGAGCTCTCCAGCCGGCCGCGGACCGCCAGCCAGATTCCCTCGGCGTTGCGCTGCTGCAGGGTGAGCTGGGTGCCCCGGGACGCGTCGGCAGGATCGTGGGCGGGCGCAGGGCTGTCCTCGGGCAGCCCCCAGGCGAGGCTGAGCGGCCCCCAGAGCAGCAGGAGCAGTTGGCGGGCGCAGGCCAGTTCCCGCAGCCGACCTTCGAGCATCCACTGGTGAAGGGGATTGGCGGGCGGCGGGTCGAGCAGGCGGCGGCACTGGGCGCGGACGGTCTCGATCTGCTCCAGCCCGCCCACCAGCAGCCACTGGCCGAGGCCGACGCCGGACGCGGGGGGAGGGGGGGACGGGGAGGGGGTGCCGGGGGAGCACAGCTGCACCACCCGGCCGCCGGAGCGGAGGGTGGTGACGGCGTCGATGATCTGCTCCGGGCTGGGGGCCTCCAGCAGGCCATGGGCCGGAAGATCCAGAAGGGCGGAGGCCGCGAACCGGTGCCCCGGCGGCAGCAGGATCAGCAGGGGAGCGGGTTGCCACCGCTCGCGCAGCAGCAGGGCCTCGCGGCGCAGCACGCTGGCATCGCTGCCGTTCTCAGGGCGCCAGATCTCCGGGCGCCAGATCACCAGCTCGGGGGCACCCTGCAGCGCCGACGCGGCCGAAATCACACCCATCCCCTCGAGCTGATCCTCGAGCAGGCGCTTCAGCCCGTTCGCCACGAGCGGTTCAGCGAACAGCAGAAGCTGCGGACTCACACACCCAGGCCATGGTGATGGCCCAAGGTAACGAGCTCAGGCGGGTTTCTCCAGCTCGGATGTGACGGGGCGTCCGCTGAGGTGGAGGGTGTACCCCTCGATCCGGTAGCCGGTGCTGCGCTCGATCTGGCGGAGCAGGTCCGCAGGCAGGGCCACGTCGAGGTCCTGGATGGCGCCGGAATCGAGACAGGTCAGGTGGCTGTGGGGGTCGCTGCGGTACCCGTAGAGGCGGCCATTGGCGCGGTCGAGGCACTCGATCACCCCAGCTGACTGGAGCGCCTCGAGGTTCTGGTAGACGGAGGTGTGGCCGATGTTGCGGCCCAGGTTGTTCAGCTTTTCAAAGATGTCGCGCGCACTGAGGTGGCTCCTCTCGGCCCAGAGCAGATCGAGCACCATGCGCCGCTGACGGCTGAGCCGCATGCCGAGGTCGCGGCAGCGCCGGTAGACGGCTTCGACGTCGGCGACCGGTGCGGCGGGCTCGGCTGCACGGGCCGATGCCTCTGGAGGAACCGGCAGCTCCGAGAGTGGCAGGCCTGCTGCGCTCAACCGTGGCACCGTTGGGATCACATTCTGTTATAGGGGAAACCGCAACCGATCCGGCTACGGTCTGGCCAGGGTCGGGCGGCTGGTCGGGCGGCTGGCCACGCGGCGGCGCCCCCCGGCGGCGTCCCCCGGATCAACCGATGCAGGCGGAGCTGGCGGTGGGACCGACGTCCTGGAGCCGCCCTTCGCCGATGGCCTGGATGGCTTCCGGCAGATCGATGCGGCCGTCGTACAGGGCTCTCCCCACGATCACGCCGCTCACCCCGAGGGGCTCCAGCGCCAGCAGCGACAGCAGGTGCTCCAGGTGGCCGATGCCGCCGGAGGCGATCACCGGCACGCTGCTGGCCATCGCCATCGCCCGCAGGGCCTCGAGGTTGGGGCCGGCCAGGGTGCCATCGGTGGCGATGTCGGTGCTGATGATGGCGGCGATTCCGCTGGCGCTGAACCGCTGGGCCAGGGCCGTGGCCTCGGTCTGGCTCTCCTCCAGCCAGCCGCGGGTGGCCACCTTGCCGTCCTTGGCATCGATGCCCACCACGATCCGGCCCGGATGCCGCGCGGCCAAGGTGTCCACCAGGTCGGGCTGCTCCAGGGCCACGGTGCCGAGGATGACCCGATCCAGCCCGAAGGCCAGCAGGTCGTCGGCCCGCTCCAGGGTGCGGACCCCGCCGCCCAGCTGCACCGGGATCGCCAGGGCGGCTGTGATCGCCCGGACGGCGGCATCATTCACCGGGGCGCCGCTGCGGGCGCCATCCAGATCGACCAGGTGGAGGCGCGTCGCCCCCTGCTCCTGCCAGGCCAGGGCCTGGGCGACGGGGTCATCCGAGAACCGGGTCACCTGTCCGTAGTCCCCCTGGTGCAGCCGCACGCAGTGACCGTCCAGCAGGTCGATGGCGGGGATGATCTGCATGGGACGGCGCAGCTGCTGCCAGCCAGGCTGCCAGAGCCGCCTGTCGCGCAGCTCGGCCAGGGGCACCACCAGCCGCAGACCCGGCGCGAGCACGGCGGCCAGCTCGGCGGCCCGCGTCCTTCCCCTGCCCCGCTGGCCGACCACGCTGAAGTGCCGGTGGCCCTGGGACCGCACCAGCACGGGGGACTGGGCCGTGTAGGCCTGGCCGAGGCGCATGGGTCGTCAGCGAAGGCCGCCATCCTGGGGGCAGGGTCTGGATGGGTCGTGGCCTTTCTGTTCGAGCTGGTGCCCGCCCTGCTGGCCGGGTTGCTGCTGGCGCGCCGCTGGCCCGGTCTGGCCACCCGTCTGGCCCCCCTGATGGTGCGCTACGGGGTTCCCTTCAGCGTGATGGGCCTGCTGCTGCGCGCCGGTGTCGACTGGCGCTTCGCCGACGTGCTGGCCCTGGCCCTGGGGATGGTGGCGGTTGGTCTGCTGCTCGTGGGTCGCTGGCTGCGCGCCCCGGTGGAGCAGCTGGGGGCCGTGGTGGGCAACACGGCCTACTTCGGCATCCCGGCGGCCCTGGCCCTGCTCCCCGCGGACGTGATCGGCTACAGCGTCAGCTACGACCTCGCCGCCACCCTGCTCACCTGGAGCCTGGGGCCGGTGCTGATCGGTGCTCAGGGCCTGCGGCCCCGTCTGCTGATCGCTTCGCTGCTCTCCAGCCCCGCCATCCGGGGGCTGGCGGCGGCGCTGCTGGTGCAGCTCACCCCGTGGCGGGACCCGCTGGCTGCGCTGGTGTGGTGGCCAGCCCGGGTGATCGTGGCGCTCTCGCTGGTGATGGTGGGTCTGCGGATGGCCCCGGCGCTGACGGTGCCCCTGCCGCCGCGCCTCTGGCCGGCGGTGGTGGTGAAGCTGCTGCTCTTCCCCCTCCTGGCCCTGGGGGTTCTGCAGCTGCTCCATCTCCCTGCCCCGGCCCGGGCCGCTGTGGTCCTGCAGGCCGCGACCCCCACAGCCGTCTCGGTCCTGCTGCTGGCCGAGGCGGTTCAGCCCGGCGGCGACGGGGCGGAGGACCCCGTTCCAGCCACCGGCGGCGACGGGGCGGGTGCGGCGGATGCGGCGAGTCTGGTCCTGTGGAGCACCCTGCTGGCCCTGCTCACCGTGCCCCTCTGGGCGCGCCTGCTGAGGGGCTGAGCGGCCTGCGGCCTGGGTGCGGTTGGAGAGCTGGAAGGCCTGCGGTGGCCGGTTCGGCTTCGCTGCTGTTCGCTTGGAAGGCCTTGTCTCCCGGCATCCCCATGGCGAGCGAGCGCCATCGATCAGGCCATCGGCCTGGCCCCGGGCCCTGGGCCCTGCTGTCCTGACGGGTCGTGCACCATGGCAGCTGACCATCTTCGCGGCGTGGACTCCCTCTCCCTCGGGGCCAGTCCCGTCCCCCCGTCCCTGGCTCGCCTGCAGGCGGTGCAACGGCTCAAGGGGATCGTGGGCGAGGGTCTGCTCAATCCCCATGCCCAGCCGATCGTCGATCTCCGGCTCGATCGGATCGTCGCCCTCGAGTTGCTGTTCCGGGTCTCCCCCATCGCCGGACTCTCGGGCATCCGGCCGGATCAATGCATTGCCCTGGCGGAGGAGACCGGAGGGATCGACCGCATCGGCCTGGCCATGTTCCAGGCCGCCTGCACCTTGCTGACCGACCCCGTGATCCGGCAGCGGGAGCTGGCGATCAACGTCAACCTCTCGGTGCTGCAGCTCCGCTCCCCCAATCTGCTGCCCCAGCTGCGCCGGGTGGTGCGTCAGGCGGGGGTGCCGTGCGACGCGATCTGCCTGGAACTCACCGAAAGCCACAAGCTGGATGCGGATCCCGACCTGCTGCGGCTGCTGCACGACCTGGCCGACTGTGGTTTCCGTCTTGCCCTGGACGACTTCGGCACCGGCTATGCCTCCCTTGCGGTCCTGCGCTCCTTCCCCTTCTCCCATGTGAAGGTGGATCGCTCCTTTGTGGCCGACATCGAGCACGCCCCCCGCTCCCGGGCCCTCTGCCAGGTGATGCTCCAGATGGGTGAGGCCTGCGACCTCACCGTCACCGCCGAGGGGGTCGAGACCAGGGAGCAGGCCGATCTGCTGATCGCGATGGGCTACTCCAGGCTTCAGGGCTTTCTGTTCGGTCGTCCCCGGCCGATCACCGAGCTGGAGGCGTTCTGGTCATCGCCGAGCGCGGCCTGAGGCTCCAGGACCCGAGAGCCCATGCGCAGCGGCTGCTCCGGGTCCGCTGCCCCTGAACCCTGAGAATGGCGCCGCAGGCGTCAGGGGCATCGATGCGAATTCTCGTGATGGGGGGGACCCGCTTCGTCGGCAAGCCCCTGGTGGAGCAGCTCCAGGCGGCGGGGCATGCCCTCACGCTCTTCACCCGGGGGCGTCATCCCGTTCCCCCCGGCCTGGAGCACCTGGTGGGTGACCGCAGCAGCTCCGCCGATCTGGAGGTGCTGGCGGAGCGTGCCTTCGAGGTGATCGTGGACAGTTCGGGCCGCACCCTGGCGGATTCCCGTGCCGTGATCGAGCGCACCGGGCCGCCGAGCCACCGGTTCGTGTATGTGAGCTCGGCCGGTGTCTACGCCGATTCCGAGCTCTGGCCCCTGGATGAGGAGAGCCCGACCGACCCGGCCAGCCGTCACGCCGGCAAGGCCGAGACGGAGACCTGGCTCCAGCAGCAGGGGATCCCCTTCACCAGCTTCCGGCCGACCTACATCGTGGGGCCGGGCAACTACAACCCCGTGGAGAGCTGGTTCTTCGATCGCATCCTGCACGGCCGACCGGTGCCCCTCCCTGGCGATGGCACCACCATCACCCAGCTGGGCCATGTCCGGGATCTGGCCGCGGCCATGGCCCGCTGCATCGAGGTGGATGCGGCGGCCAACCGGATCTACAACTGCACCGGCACGCAGGGCGTGACCTTCCGGGGGCTGGTCGAGGCCGCGGCGCGGGCCTGCGGGCGGGACCCCGGCGCGGTGGAGATCCGCAGCTTCGATCCTGCCGGACTGGAGCGGAAGGCACGCAAGGCCTTCCCCCTGCGCATGGCCCATTTCCTCACCGACACCCATCGGGTGCGGCGCGAGCTGGCCTGGGAGCCGGCCTTCGACCTCGAGGCCACCCTCGTGGACAGCTATGACCACGACTATGCCCTGCGCGCACCCACCACGCCGGACTTCGGCACCGATGCGGTCCTGCTGGGGGCCTGAGCCACCTGGTCAGGCCTGGCGCAGGTAGCCCCAGGCCGAAGCCAGGGCCAGGGCCAGGGACGGCCAGAACAGCCACCAGCCCAGCTGCATCAGCACCTCCCTTCCCGCCCAGGGCCAGAGCAGCAGCAGCAGGCTGGCGAACTGGAGGACGGTCTTGAGTTTTCCGGCGAGGGAGGCGGGCCCTCCGCTGCCCTGCCCGCTCCGCCAGCCCGAGATCAGCAGCTCCCGGGCCAGGAGAAGCCAGACCGCCAGCAGCGGCAGGATGCCCTGGGCTCCCAGCCAGAGGAGTGGGGCACTGATCAGGATCTTGTCGGTGAGGGGATCCAGGCGGGCCCCCCACACGGATCCACCGCCGGCTCGGCGGGCGATCACCCCATCGGCCCAGTCGCTGAGGCCCCCCAGCAGCAGCAGCAGCCAGGCCAGGGCGCCCCGGTCAAGCAGCAGGGCGAGCAGCAGGGGCAGCCCCAGCCAGGCCCGCAGCAGGGTGAGGCCATCGGCCAGGCGTCGCATTCTCTCCGGCCCCACGGCGCCTCCCAGGCTCAGGCTCAGAATGCCTCCATGCCGTCGTCCTCGCCCGTGGTCCAACAGTCCGTCTCCGCCGTGATGAGCAGCCCGGTGCTGAGTGTGGGTGTCGACACCCCCCTGCAGGAGGCGGTGAAGCTGATGAGTGAGCACCACGTCAGCGGCCTGCCCGTGCTCGATGCCGACGGCAGCCTGGTGGGGGAGCTGACCGAGCAGGACCTGATGGTGCGGGAGAGCGGCTTCGATGCGGGCCCCTACGTGATGCTGCTCGATGCGGTGATCTACCTGCGCAACCCCCTCCAGTGGGACAAGCAGGTGCACCAGGTGCTGGGCAGCACCGTGGGGGAGGTGATGGGCCGCCATCCCCACACCTGCGCGGGCGATCTTCCCCTGCCCGGGGCGGCGAAACAGCTGCATGAGGCCAGCACCCAGCGCCTGTTCGTGCTGGATGAGGCGCGGCGGCCCGTGGGGGTGCTCACCCGCGGTGACGTGGTGCGCGCCCTCGCCGCCGATGGGTGAGGGAGGGGGCGCAGGGCCAGGCCAGCACGGATCCCTCGGCCACGAGCCACTGTTCCTCCCCGGGCGGCAGCGGATGGCCGCCGGTGAGCTGCCCGAAGGCCGGCAGGGCGAGCCTCTCCTGCCGGCGGCAGTAACTGAAACAGGGCAGGCGCAGCCGGTCGGCGCCGTTCCCGACGACGGCCACCGGATGGAGATGGCCGCAGAGGTTGAGATGGCCTGGCAAGGCCTCGGGCTCGTGGCTGAGCCACCAGGGCCCGAGGGCCTGGGAGGGCTCCTGGGGCAGATCGGCGATCCAGCTGCCGCGTTCGTGGTTGCCGCCCACCAGCCGCAGCGGACAGCCCAGCAGCTCCGGCAGGGCCGCCAGCTTGGCGCGCAGGGTGGCGGTCAATCCCAGGCGGCTGTGAATCAGATCCCCGAGCACGATCACCTGGCGCGGGCCCAGCCGATCGGCCAGGCCGAGCAGGGCGTTGAGGGTGGCGGCATCCCCATCCGTGGGCAGGGGAACGCCATGGACCTGGAAGGTCTCGGCCTTGCCCAGGTGCAGGTCGGCCAGCAGCAGGGTGCGGCGATCGGGATCCCAGATCGCCCGCCCGGCCAGCAGCTCCAGGCGATGGCCCTGCCACTGGAAGGGGACTGCGTCGCTCATGGCTGAACGGGGGCTGCGCATCCGTGGCGCACGAAGCCATGCTGCGGTGCCAACCCGCGGCGCTTTGGCGGTTTCGCCATGGGTTTTGCCATCGGTTTCGCCATGGGCTGAGGGGCTGTCCCAGGCGCCCATGGTGTGATCAGAGCTGCAGCCATTCGCGATCAGGTGCGCCCACTCCCCAAGGCGATCACGGCCAGATCGAGCGGCTGGAAGTGAAGTGGCAAGGCGTCAGAACGGTCCTGTTGATCATCAGGCGCTGCTGATCTTGCTCCGGTGCACATCAGGCCCAGGCTGCACCGGGACATGGAGACTCAATGCTGAGCCATCGCCGAATGCTGAGCCATGAGCGAGGGAATCGTGCAGGCCGATGGCGGAGATTGGGAAGCCTGAAGACCATGCTGGTCTGGCGGCGGGCCGATCCGGCGCAGAGCTTGTCTGTTGCAGCTCTGTCGCGGGCTGCAGCCTTCAGAATCGGCTGTGCTGTGGCGGGTGTGCCGTGCCCCCTGATTCCCAGGCCTGCCTGCTGAAGCTGGCCCCCCATCTGGTGGCGCGTTCCCGTCGGGGCATTGTCGGCACCAGCCGCTATGCCCAGCGGCTGCGCGACCAGATCCGGGCCGCTGCCGCCGACCCCGAGGCCCGGCCCGTGCTGATCAGCGGCGAGCCCGGCCTGGAAAAGGACAACATCGCCGCCCTGATTCACTTCGGTTCTCCGGCCCGGCGGCAGCTGATGGTGCGCGTCGATGGCGCCACCCTGCGTGCGGATGGGGGGACCCTTTTCGGCAGCGCCAGCTCGGATGGGGAGGGTTCGCTGCTCGACTGTCTGCAGGAGGGGGCCCTGCTGATCGACAAGCTCGATCAGGTGTCGGCTGTGCTGCAGCAGCAGCTGCTGGAGCTGGCCAGCACGGGCCGCTGGCGCTCCCCGGGGGCAGATGGCTCGTGGCGCCAGTTCCATGGCCGCGTCTTCTTCACTGCGGAGTGCTCCCTGCCGCGTTTTGATGCGGCCTGCCGGCTGATTCGGGTGCCGCCGCTGCGGGTGCGGCGCCAGGACCTGGGTGATTGGCTGCGCTATCTGGTCCGCCAGCGCGCGCGCAAGCTGGGCTGGAGCCCTTTCCCCGACGTCAGCGACACGGTGGTGAAGCGGTTGCAGAGCTACGACTTCCCCAACAACCTGCGCGAGCTCGATGAGCTGGTGTACCGCGCCCTGCAGCAGGTGCGGCGCCAGGGAACCGAGCGGACGATGCGGGCCGCCGGTGGGCCCCGGCTGCTTCCTGACGATGTCTTCTGGACGCCGTCGCGGGGGCTGCGGCTCCGGTTCGACCTGTGGCGCTGGAAGCCCCGCCTGCGGGAGCTGATGCGTTCGCCCCGCCTCTGGAACGGTCTGCTGTTCGGTGTGGTGAGCTGGCTCTTCGTGCTGGTGAACCTGTGGTTGTGGCTCGGCCCCCAGGACCGGGGCCAAAGCGGTGCCCTCAACCTGTTCTGGGCCTGGTGGTGGCCGCTGATCCTGCTGGGCTACCCGCTGGTGGGGCGGCTCTGGTGTTCCTTCTGCCCCTTCATGGTCTGGGGTGAGATCGTCCAACGGCTGGCCGGTCGGCTGGGCTGGCAACCCCGCCCCTGGCCGCGGGGGGACACCGATCGCTGGGCAGCCCCCGCGCTGGCGGCAGGGTTTGCGGCCATTCTTTTCTGGGAGGAGCTCTGGAACCTCGAGGACACGGCCTGGTTGAGCAGCTGCCTGCTGCTGCTGATCACCGCTGGGGCCGTCGTCGGCTCCCTCGTTTACGAGAAGCGGTTCTGGTGCCGCTACCTCTGCCCGGTGGGAGGCATGAACGGGCTGTTCGCCAAGCTTTCCGTGCTGGAACTCCGGGCCCAGGTCGGCACCTGCAGCGGCAGTTGCAGCACCTATGCCTGCTTCAAGGGTGGCCCCGCCGACGGCGAAGGGCTGGCCACGGCCGGCTGTCCCCTGGGGACCCACCCGGCCCACCTCAGCGACAACCGCAACTGCGTGCTCTGTCTCACCTGCGCCCAGGCCTGTCCCCATCGCTCGGTGCAGCTGCGGCTGCGGCCTCCGGCCGCGGATCTCCAGCGGGACATGGACCCGCCCGCCGGGGAGCTGGGCCTCATCCTGGTGCTGGCCGGCGGTGTCTGCCTGCACCACTGGCAGCGGCTGCTGGGGTGGTGGTCCCTGGCACCGGATGCGCTCCAGAGCGGGCCGCTGCTGCCGCGATGCGCGTTCGGGGCGCTGGCGCTGGCGCTGCCTTCATTGCTCTTTCTGCTGGGCGGCCTGCTGCTGCCGGCACCGCGGCAGCGGCTGCTGACCTATGCCCTGCTCCCCCTCCTCTGGGCGGTGCTGCTGGCGCGCCATCTGCCGGTGGGCATGGCCGAAGCCGGCCGGCTGTTGCCCGTCAGTGCCGCCGGCCTGCCGCCAGCGTGGCCGGCCGCGCCGCTGCTGCCCCTGGCCCAGTGGAGTGCCGATCCCCACGTGGTGGGCTTCTGCCAGACGGGGGCCATGCTGGTGGGCGCCTTCGGTTCCGCTGTGCTGCTGCTGCGGCTGCTCCAGCCAGGGCTCCGCGGGCGGCTGCTCGGCGGGGGGCTGGTGCTCACGCTCGCAGTCGCCGGGCGCTGGCTGGTGGTGGGCTAGGCCCCCTTCACGATCGCCGGCACAGCCGCAGGATGTCCGCGGTGGTGTAGAGGCTGCGCCCTGAGCCTGGATCGGACTCGGCCAGCCGGTGGATCTTGGTGAGTCCGTTGCGCCGGCCGAGCTCGTCGGCGAGCGTCGCCCGCTCCGGGCCGCGGCTGCGGGCCCACTGCAGACACTGTTCCCGGTTTCCCTCCGCAGCGTGGGCCGCGCGAGGCCGGAAGGGCTGGACCACAGACGCCGGGATACCCCCCGCCAGGCCCACCATCAGAGCGCTGGCCAGGGCCAGGGCCCCGAGCAGAGCGACGCCCATGCCAGCTGCTGCCGCGTTTGGTGGCTGGCTCATCGCTGCGCCGCTGCTCCGCGCCAGCGGCCATCGGCCAGGCGCGGTGAGAAGCGCACCTGGTGGGCCTGGCCCAGGTACACCCAGGCGCGCTGGTGGTTGCTGAGTTCCAGCCAGTGGCGCTGGTACAGCCGCGGCACCCCTTCGAACCGATCGAGCTGGGCCAGGGTCGCCGGCTCCACCCTGAACAGTTCGCCGTGCACCTGCGCCTCGGGCTCCTCGGGTGGTGCCGGAACGGCCATCGGAAAGGGGCCCAGATCGTGGAGCCAGGCCCCCGACAGGCTGGCCTCCCCCTGGAACGCCGCCCCCCCGAGCCTGTGGTGGGCACGCATGCCCCGCTTGAGCGTGCCGTAGACGAACACCGCAGTCCCGCTCACCGACAGCTCCCCCCCGTACGGCAGCCTCCCGTGCCGCCGCCTCCCGGGCCGCGGCCATAATCCTGCTGACTCCTGGCCTCGACCATGACCCTTGCCCTGTTGGTGGCCCTGGCGGCTTCCCTGGCTCTGATGGCGTTCATAGTGAAGAAACTGGAAAAGGCCTGACGGTTCAGAGCGGGGCCTGCTGCCGCATCTCCGCCAGCTGAACGTGAATTCCCGTCCGCCGTTTGGCGGCATACATGGCCCGGTCGGCGGCACCGATCAGTCCATCGGTGTCGAGACCATGGTCCGGGAAGCGGGCGATCCCCACGCAGGCCGACAACCGGATGCGCGGATCCAGACCCTCCACGGGCTCGCGGGTGGTGGCCACGAGCTTGCTCGCCAGGGTCACCAGTTCATCCGGTGTGCCGGCGTCGGGGACCACCACCACGAACTCATCTCCCCCCTGCCGGCAGAGCAGGTCGCTTTCCCGCAGCACGTTCTGGAGACGCTCGCCCATCACCTGCAGCACGCGGTCACCGGTGGCGTGGCCGTAGCGGTCATTGACCAGCTTGAAGCCGTCGAGATCCAGGTAGAGCAGCCCGACGGAGCGTCCGTGGCGCTTGGCCAGGGCCAGATCGCGTTCCAGCTGCTGCATCATCAACGCCCGGTTGGCCAGGCCCGTGAGGGAGTCGTGCAGGGCCTGGAAGCGGACGGTCTCCTCGGCACGGTGCCGTTCGGTGATGTCCTGCAGGAACCCCACGTAGTAGCGGGGGGAGAGGTCCTCATCCCGCACCGTGGAGATGGCCAGGTGCAGGCGCCGCAGTTCCTCGCTGCGGATCCGGTTCCAGAGATCGCCCTGCCAGTAACCCCGTTGCAGCAGGGTTTCGCCGATGTCCCGGTAGAAGGCCTCGCTGTGCTCCCCGGACAGGAGCTGACGGGGGTGCTGGGCCTGGATCTCCGAGAGCCTGTAGCCGGTGAGCTGGGTGAAGGTGTTGTTGGCCATCAGGATCCGGCCCTGGTGGTCCGTCACCACGATGCCCTGGTCGCTGGCATCGAACACCGTGCTGGCCAGGGCCCGCTCCTGCGAGGCGGCCTCACTGAGAGCCAGCGCCTTCCGGGTGGTGAGCTGATTGCGGGCCAGCAGGTGAGCCCCCATGGCGGCCAGCAGGGTGGTGCCCAGGCCGGAGCTCAGCACCAGCCAGAAGGATGGGGTGATCCCCAGCCGGCTCCACTGACCCGGAAGGAGCGTCAGCTGGATTGTCCAGCTCCTCCCGGCCAGCTGAAGGTTCTGCCGGCTCCCCCTCGCTGAGGCGCGTGCGGGATCGCCGCTCTCGGCCGTGCTGAACAGCAGGCTGTTCGGCTGTCCCGGTGTGGTGTCGTGCACCTGGATCACGGCACCGGGCAGGGCCGGATCGGCGATGCCGCTGAGGGCGCTGGTGATCAGCTCGTCCATCCGGAGCGGCGAGAAGGCCCATCCCTCGGGCCCCTCCAGCTCCGCGGGGCTGGAAGGGGGACTGCTGCTGTGGGAGAAGACCGGCAGGACCAGCACCGCGCCGCTCTGGGCGCCCGGAGCCCGCTCCGCCAGCAGCTCCACGGGCCCGGTCAGGGTGGCCTGGCCGGTCCGGGCCGAGCGTTCCAGGGCCTCCCGGGAGTCGGGGTCGGCATAGAGGTCGAGCCCCACGGTGCGCCGGTTGCGCAGGTTGAAGGGCTCGAGGAAATCCACCACGGCATGCAGAGGACCCTGGGCCGTGGGATGCACGCTGAAGGATGGGTCACCCTGCCCCTGCACCTCTGCCACGAAGCCGGGAAGGTCCTGCGGCAGCAGACGCCGTGCAAAGCCGATTCCCTGAACACCGGCGAGCTCTCCGCTGTGGGCGGCCTGGCTGGCGATGGAACCGTAGAAGCTCCTGAATTCCTGGCGATCGACCGCGCTGGAGGCGTCGAACAGCCCTACCACGGCAGAGAGCAGGGCGATGTTGACATCAAGCTTCGAGCGCACGGCCTTGGTCATCTGGGTGAGCAGGCCCTGCTCGATCCGGATGTGTTCGGTCACGCCGAACCTGCGGGTGAGTTCCGCCACCCCCGTGGTGAGCACAAGCCCGGTCGCCAGCACGGCAGCGGAAAGGCGCTTGATCTGCCAGAGATGGGGTCCCGTTGCCAGCATGGCGATGGGCTGGCCTCTCCCTGCGATGGAGTCCAGTCCTAGCAGTGCTCCACCCGCTCGGCTTCCTCGCGCAGCCGCGTCAGTCGCTCCAGCAACGATTCATTGCTCATCCGGTTGTTGAGTCGCTCGGCAAGAAGGGGAAAGGCGAAGGGGCCCGGCCGGGCGGTGCGCACCAGCAGGAGGCGGCAGCTGAGCAGCCGCTCCAGGGCGGTGGCGATCCTCGGCAGTTCCAGCTGATCCGCCATCACCTCGGCCCGGGCCTGGGCCAGCAGCTGGTTGGCCGGTTCATGCCGCTGGAACACGTCGAAGAGCAGGGCGGCGCTGATCTGCAGCTGAGCGCCTTGCTTCGCCTGGCCGGGGTACCCGTTCAGCACCAGGCCGCTGATCTGGGCGATGGAGCGGAAGCGCCGCCGGGTCAGTTCGGAGAGGTTGATGGCCTGCTCCAGGTCGGCCTCCAGGTGGCCCGTCTCCAGCAGGTCATCCCCATGGCACGCGAACAGCTCATCGAAGGGGTAGTTCTGCGGGGCCAGCAGCTCAAATCCGTAGTCGTTCACCGACACGGTGATCGTCGAGGGGTGGTGCCTCGCCAGCCGCCAGGCCCAGAGGAAGCCGATCCCCTCGTGCACGAAGCGCCCCTCGAAGGGATAGGCGAACAGGTGGCTTCCTTCCCGGCTGCGGCAGACCTCCACCAGAAACTGGTCGCTGCGGGGCAGGTGGGAGAGGTCGGCCTGCCGGCGCAGCAGCGGTTCAAGCGCCTGCAGTTCCGCCGTGTCGAGGCGGCCGGTCCCGGCGCCGGAGCCGTCAAGGGCCCGGGCGCAGCGGTCCACCTCGTCGCGCAGGTGCCGGCTGAGCAGATCCGAGATGGCCATCTGGCCGCCGGCCCAGGCCGGCACGGCGCTGCTGCGGCGGCGGGTGGCCTTCACGTGGGCGACCATCTCCCGCAGGCGCACGAACTCCAGCTGGCGGCCGGCGAAGAAGAACACATCCCCTGGCCGCAGCCTGCCGATGAAGGCCTCCTCCACATGACCGAGCACGGCCCCCCGCACGAACCGCACCGTCACGGCCCGGTCGGAGGTGATCGTGCCGATGTTGAGGCGATGCAGGCGGGCGATGGGCGCCTGCCTGACCCGCAGCCGTGTCGCGTCGCCCTCGCCGTCGCGCTCCAGCTTGCGAAAGCGCGGGTAGGCCCCCAGGCAGTCGCCGCCATGTTCCAGAAACCGCAGGCACCAGTCCCAGCTCGCCTGATCGAGCTGCTGGTAGCTCCAGGCGCTGCGCACGGTGGCCAGCTCCTGGTCCGGATGGAATCCCGGTCCGCAGGCCAGGGTGGTGAGGTGCTGGAGCAGCACGTCGATGGGGGCCTGCGGCGGCCGGCGCGTTTCCATCACCCCCTCGGCCAGGCCGCGGCGCATGGCGCTCACCTCGAGCAGTTCGAGGGCGTTGGTGGGCAGGAACAGCACCTGGGAGGTGCCGCCTGGAGCGTGGGCGCTGCGGCCGGCCCGCTGCAGCAGCCGCGCCAGGTTCTTGGCGCTGCCGATCTGCACCACCCGCTCCACCGGCTGGAAATCGACGCCCAGATCAAGGGAACTGGTGCACACGACCCAGCGCAGCAGGCCCGATTTCACGCCGGCCTCGATCGTCTCGCGGCTTTCCCGGTCGATGGCGCTGTGGTGGAGGGCCATGGCGTCCTCCATCTCCGGGCAGGCGTAGCGGAGGCACTGGTGCCACCGCTCGGCCTGGTTGCGGGTGTTGGTGAACAGCAGGGTGGAGATGGCGGGATCCAGGGCCGCCACCAGCTCCTCGTACATGCGGAGCCCCAGGTGTCCGGCCCAGGGGAAGCCATCGATCTGGTCGGGCAGCAGGCTGCGGATGGCGGTGGGCCGTTTCAGCCGGGCACGGATCAGCACCGGCGAGGTGGTCTCCGTCATGGTGGTCTCCACGGTGGTGGTCTCTGCCGTGGTGGTGGGCCCTGCGGCGGCTTCGACGCCTGGCGGAGCTCCCACGGCGCACCGCGCCGCCTCCTCGAGGTTGCCGAGGGTGGCGCTCACCGCCCAGGTGCGCAGGCCTGGTCGCAGGCGCCGCAGCCAGCTGAGGCAGAGCTCGCACTGGCTTCCCCGCTTGCTGCCCAGCAGTTCGTGCCACTCGTCGAGCACCACCGCCTCCAGCGCGCCGAACAGTTCGGCCGCCCGGGGATTGGCCAGCAGCAGGCTGAGCGACTCCGGGGTGGTGATCAGGATGTGGGGTGGGGTGCGCAGCTGGCGGGTGCGTTCAGCGCTCGGGGTGTCGCCGTTGCGGATGGCGACGCGCAGGGGCCAGCCCATGGCCGTGATCGGGGCCTGGATCGCCTGGGCCAGGTCGCGGCTCAGGGCGCGCAGCGGGGTGAGGTAGAGGAGCCGCAGGCCGGGGCTGGGCCCCTGGGATCCCTCGGCCAGCAGGGCGGCGATCGGTCCCATGACCGCGGCATAGGTCTTGCCGGATCCCGTGGGCACCTGAATCAGGCCGCTGCGGCCCTCCAGATAGGCCCGCCAGCACTGGCGCTGGAAGGGAAGGGGCGTCCAGCCCTGCTGCTGGAACCAGGTTTCGATCGGACCCAGCTGGGTCCGGATGGATGGAGGCACCCCGGGGCTGCGTCTCAGGTGGCCAGCACGGTGACGACCACGGCGGCCACGGCCAGGATCACCGCGGCCAGCACCAGGCCGGCGGCCACGTTGCCCTTGCGGATCTCAGCCCGGTAGTCGATCGGTGCCAGGCGGTCGAACAGCACGGTGCTGCCATAGACGAGCAGCACGCCCACCACGGTCCAGCCCACGGTGTAGAGCAACTGGCGGAACGGAACGGGCATCGGAATCGGGCGGGTGGCGGCAGCGGCCCTGGGGCCGGAGGACCCATCACCCCGTAGGGTACCGAGACGCGAGATCCTGGCCTGGAGAGCGCGATGCCGCCGCCATCCCAGCCAAGCGTCGCCGGTGCTTCAGCCGTGGTGCGCTGGCCCCTGCTGGCCGCCCTGCTGCCGCTGCTGCCCCTGCTGGTGCTGCTGTTGTCGCTGTTGGTGTCCCTCTTGGGTCCTCGCCAGCAGCAGCTGCTGATCCTCGATGGCGACGAGCCTGTCGAAACCCAGCCGTTCCGGCTCGAGGACGGCTGGCTGGGCAGCCCGCTCCTCGAGCTGCGCGCCGAGATCCCTCCCAACAGCAGCCTGCTGCTCGACGTGGATCTGCTCGACGCGGCCGGCCAGCCCGTGCTCCAGCTCTCCAAGGAGGGCTGGCGCGAGGTCGGCACCTGGCAGGAGGACGGGGAGAGCGGCACCTACGACGAAGGGGACGGTGCCGTGGAGCTGGCCCTGCGGCCGCGCGGCAGCGGCACCTACCGGTTGCGGCTGGTGCGCCAGGAGCTGCTCGGCGCCAGCGGCGACGTGCTGGACGGGCCCCTGCGGGTGCGTCTGCGGATGGAGAACCACAGCGTCGACCGCACCCTGCTGCTGGTCACCGCCCTGGTGGCGGCCGTGCTGGTGCGGATGCTGTGGATGGCGGTGTACGGCGACTGCCGCCTGCGCCGGCGCCTCCGGCGGGATGAGGGGACGGTGGCGGAGCGGCTGCTGCTGGGTGGTCCCGGCCTGCTGCGGCTGGGGGTGCGCGCCCGCTACGAGGAGCCCGACGACCCGCCGCTCCGGCGCGACGCCCCACCGGCGGAGGTGCCGATGGAGCTCAGCCTCAGCGACAGCCTCGGGCGCACCCTGCTGCACGAACGCCAGTCCCTGCGGCTGCACCATCACGAGGGCTCCGACGATGCGTGGTGGACGGTGGTCTCCCGCTCCCACCTGCGCCTGGCCGAGCCCTGCAGCGTGCGGGTGCGGGTCAGCCTGCCGGAAGCACTGGCGGGCGGTGGACTCGAACTCGAGTGGCTGGAGCTGCTCGTGGAGGATGGCGTGGTGACCCCCTGGTCGGTGGAGGCCCGGTCCCTGCCCCCACCGCAGCCTGCTCCCCTGCCAGCGTGGGTGCCCCCTCCGGCGGCACCCTCCGCCTGAGACCGCCGCAACCTGGATGGAACGTCAGCTGATCCTCGGCCTGGTGGTGATGGCGGTGCTGCTGGGGACCGGCCTGGCGATCACCCGGCCCTTCCTCTACCGGCTGGGGCAGGAGGGTACCCCCACGGCCTCCCGTTCCAGCGGCGTCAGCCACCGCGGTGCCTACGTCGGCGGCCGCTGGCGGAGCCGCACGCCCAGCCGCGACTGGGACGGTTTCCAGGGCCGGGGGCCGGGTGGGGCGAAGTGAGGCCGCTGCCACCGCTCCGTCCGCTGCAGGTGAGGCTGCTGCTGGCCAGCGCCGCCCTCTCCTCCACCGTGGGCCTGGTGCTCGAACTGCTGCTCGTCACTCAGGCCAGCTACCTGGCCGGGGATGCGGCCCTGGCCACCGGCGTGGTGGTGGGAACCTTCCTGGCGGCGATGGGTCTGGGGGCCTGGCTGAGCCAGTTCGTGGCCAACGGTCTGCGGCCGCGCCGACCGCTGCTGCGCTGTTTCGTGCTGGTGGAGCTGTGCCTCAGCCCGCTCTGCCTGCTGGGACCGCTGGCCCTGTTCGCCCTGTTCGCCGCCGACGGCCCCCTCTGGCTGGCCGTGGTGGTGCTGACCCTGCTGGTGGGGGTGCTGGGCGGCATGGAGCTGCCGATCCTGACGCGATTGCTGGAGGGCCAGGAGCAGCTGCGCACCGCCCTGGCGCGGGTGCTGGCCCTGGATTACCTCGGGGCGCTGGTGGGCTCCCTGGCCTTTCCGTTGCTGCTGCTTCCGGCGCTGGGGCTGCTGCCCACGGCGGCCCTGCTGGCCCTGGTGCCGCTCCTCTGCGGCTGGGCGCTGTGCTGGGGCTTCCCCGAACTCCGTCGCTGGCGCTGGCCGGTGAGCGCCGGGCTGCCCCTGGTGGGGGCCCTCGCCCTCGTGGTGGCCCCCCTGGGCGACCGCATCGAAGACCGGCTCTACGAGGATCCGGTGGTCGGTCGGCTGCAGACCCGCCACCAGCGGATCGTGCTGACCCGTCGCCGCGACGACCTGCGCCTCTTCCTGGACGGCAATCTGCAGTTCTCGAGCCTGGATGAATACCGCTACCACGAGGCTCTGGTGCACCCCGCCATGGCCCTTCACGGCCGGGCGGCACGGGTGCTGCTGCTCGGCGCCGGGGACGGGCTGGCCCTGCGGGAGATCCTGCGCTGGCCGGGCGTGCGTCGGGTGGACCTGGTGGAGCTGGATCCGGCGGTGGTGCGGCTGGCGCGGCAGCACCCCTTCCTGCGCCGGCTGAACCGCGACAGCCTGGAGGACGGCCGCGTGCGGGTTCACCTTGGGGATGCCTTCGCCCTGGTGGACGCCCTCCCAGGCCAGTACGACGTGGTGATCGCCGATTTCCCCGATCCGGCCACCCCGCCCCTGGCCCGCCTCTACAGCGTCGGTTTCTACGGCCGCCTGCTGCGCAGGCTGGCCCCGCAGGGACTGGTGGTGACCCAGGCCTCCACACCCTTCTTCACGCCGAAGGTGCTGGCTTCGATCCAGGCCACCTTCGCGGCGCTGGATCTGGAGACCCACCCCTACAGCGTCGATGTGCCCAGCTTCGGCCCGTGGGGATTCGTACTCGCCCGTCGTCCCGGACCGGCGCAGCCCCCGGCCGTGCTCCCCTTCGAGGGGCGCTGGATCGACAACGTCCAGCTCGCCAGGCTGTTCGAGCTGCCGCGGGATCTGCGCCCGGGGCCCGGTGAGCCGGTGCGCGCCAACCGGCTGACCCGGCCGGTGCTGGTGGATTACCAGCGCCAGAGCCGCTGGCGGGCCGACTGAGCCCTGGCCAGTCGCCCAGCCGCCGGCGGTCCGACGCGGCACCGATAGCCTGCGGTCTCGCCGCTGCCGGGGTCCCGATGGCCGTTCTGGTGCTGCTGGTGCTCCTGGCCGTCGGCGTGGTGCTGCTGGTCGTGCAGCGCTCCCGCCGGCTGCGCCCCCCCCGCTCCGGGACGCTGGCGCTGCGGGAGCGCACCCTGTTCGACCTTCAGCTGGGCGACATCGTGCAGGCCGACGGCCGGGACTGGGTGGTGGAAGATCGCCTGCTCTACGACGACGAGGGCTTCCAGTGGCTCGAGTACCTGCTGCGTGATGGGGAGGTCGCCCGTTGGCTGGTGGTGTGCGAGGACGACTGGCTGGAGGTGAGCTGGCTGGAGTCGGTGCCGTTCCGGCCGCCCCTGCCCCTGCCGCGGCAGCTGAGCTGGCAGGGGCGCGCCTACACCCTGCAGGAACAGGGCAGGGCCAGCGTGACCGCCACCCTGCGCAGGATGAACCGCCGTCCGGGCAGCTGCCGCTACGCCGACTACACCGCCGAGGACGGGGATGTGCTCTGCGTGGAGCTCTGGGGCAGCGGGGAGGATCAGGAGGCCGAGGTGACCGCCGGCAAGCGCATCGACCCCGCCAGCCTGGGGCTGCTGCCGGGGGACGGGCGCTCCGTGTACCGCTGAACGGCGGCGTGTCTGTGGCTCAGGCCAGCGCGGGCCGGACCAGTTCGCCCCGGGTCTCGCCTGGTTGCTCGAGGAAGAGGGTCTGGGTGGGGTAGGCGAAGTCGATGGCGTGGCGCTGGAAGACTTCCATGATTCCGATGTTGATCTTCTGCTGAAGGTCCAGGTACAGCACGATGTCGGCGTTGGGAACGAAATAGACGAATTCGAATTCCAGGCAGCTCCCTGCGAAGCGGGTGAAATGGCAGCGGTCGAATTCAGCAGGGTGATGCTCCTGAATCACGCTTTCAATCAGAGCGGGGATGGACTTCAGCGTCGCTACCGGGGTCTGGTAGACCAGCCCAAGGGTTGTGGAGATCCGCCGCTTGGGAAGATCTCCATAGTTCTGGATGGTCTTGCCGAGGAGATCCTCGTTGCTGATCACAATCCGCTCACCGCTCAGACTGCGAAGGACGGTGGAACGGATCCCCACACCCTCAACCGTTCCATGGAAACCATCGAAACAGATGAAGTCGCCGATCCTGAAGGGTTCATCCAGCAGGATCGTGAGGTAGTTGAGAAAGTTTGAAATCGGACCCTTCAGGGCCAGGCCAATCCCGATGCCCGCGCCGGCCAGGGAGGCATAGATGGCACCCATCTGCACGCCCTGGTTCTGGAGAAACACCAGCAGCCCGAGGATCCAGACCAGCGAGCGGATCATCGGATCGAGCCCCCGCAGCAGGTCCAGCTGGTTCTCGTGGCCGAGCCGCACCAGCGCCCGGTCGAGCAACAGCAGCAGCACCCGGTTGATCAGACGCACGATCAGCACGATCGCCGTCAACTGAACCGCCCCTTCAATCAGCCGATTCGTCCAGTCTCCGGATCTGAACACATCGAAATCCTCCGCCAGGGACGTCCATCCCCACCACAGCGCGCCCAGATAGCCGATCGGGCCTGCCGTGCGCAGCACCGCGCTCACCAGGCGGTCATCGGTCTGGGTGCCCGTGCGGCTGGTCAGGCCTCCGAGCCAGCGGCGCAGGGCCCTGAGTGTCACGAACACCAGACCACAACCGAGGATCACTTTCCCCAGAGCCACGACAACGAGGAGGCCGGATTCAGACATCGTCAACTGCTAAAAGTGGCGTACCTTAACGACTTTTTTGCAGCCGCGGGTCGTGGCTCTCAGGTGGTCAGTCGGATGGCACGTGGGTGTGCCTGTCGGCGTCACGCAGCAGCTCCAGGGCGCTGGCGAGGCAGTCGGCTTCGGCGGCCGGCTTGTCCCGGCGCCAGCGGCTGATGCGCGGGAAGCGCACGGCGATGCCGCTTCGGTGCCGTTTCGAGGGCTGCAGGCCTTCGAAGGCCAGCTCGAACACCTGCAGGGGCTCCACCGCCCGCACCGGCCCGAAACGCTCGGACGTGTGGCTGCGGATCCAGCGATCCAGGGCCGCGATCTCCTGGTCGTCCAGTCCGGAGTAGGCCTTGGCGAAGCTGACCAGCCGCCGTTCCCCGCCGGCGGGGGGGGCATCCCAGAGGCCGAAGGTGTAGTCGGTGAAGAGGTTGGCGCGGCGGCCGCTGCCGGCCTGGGCGTAGAGCAGCACCGCATCGAGGCGGTAGGGATCCCGCTTGTGCTTCCACCAGTCGCCGCGGCGGCGACCCACCCGGTAGGGGGAGGCGGCCGCCTTGAGCATCACGCCCTCGGCGCCGGCACTCTCGGCCTGGCGGCGCAGCTGCTCCAGCTCCTCCCAGTGCGCCAGGGGCAGCTGGGGGGAGAGCCGCAGGAGCCCGGCTTCAGGAGCCTCGGCCGCCGCCGCGAGGCTGCGGTGCAGGGCCTCCAGGGCGGCGCGGCGCCGGTGCAGGGGCTCGGCCCGCAGGTCGCGGCCCTCCCCTTCCAGCAGGTCGTAGGCGATGAAGGTCGCCGGGCAGGCGGTCAGCAGGCTGCGGCCGGGGGCGCGGCGGCCCAGGCGGCGCTGCAGGCTGGCGAAGGGGGCGGGCCGGGCGGCCTCCGCCGGCCAGACGACCACCTCGCCGTCCAGCACGGTGCCGGCGGGCAGCGTGTCGGCCAGGGCGATCAGCTCCGGGAAGGCGGGGTTGATCAGCTCCTCGCCGCGGCTCCAGAGAAAACTGCCGGCGGCGCGGCGGATCAGCTGGCCGCGGATGCCGTCCCATTTCCACTCGATCAGCCAGTCGTCCGCGGCACCCGGCAGGGGCGGCTGGGTGGGATCGTCCGGCGGCACCAGCGGCGAGGCCAGGAAGAAGGGATAGGGGCGGCTGCCGGGCCCCTCGCCCTCCACCGCTGGGGCCAGCAGGGCCTGCCACGCCTCGGCGCTGGGCCGGAAGTCCCCCATCAGCCGGTGGGCGAGCTGGGTCTGCTCCAGCCCGCTGAGGCGCGCCAGGGCCCGCAGCACCAGCCCCTGGGCCACGCCGATCCGGAAGCCACCGCTGAGCAGTTTGTTGACCACCAGCAGTTCAGCGCTGTCCAGGCCCCGCCAGAGGGCCCTGACGGCTTCGGCCTGCTCCGCTCCCTCCAGGGCGGCCAGGGCCGGCAGGCGCCGTTCCATCCAGTCCTGGAGGGGGGCGGTGGGCTCCTCCCCAGCCTGGGGCTGGTGCTGACGCCACAGCAGGGCGATGGTCTCGGCGGAGTCGCCGACCTGGGCGTAGCAATCCTCGAACAGCCACTCCGGCAGCCCGGAGGCCTCCAGGCAGATCTGACGCAGGCGGCGGCCGGTGATCAGCCTGCGGCGCTGCTTGCCCAGCAGGCAGTGCAGGGCCCAGGCCGCATCCGCGGCAGGGGCCGCGCCGAACCAGGCCTCCAGCACCGCCACCCTGGCGCTGGTGCCGCTGGTGTGATCAAGGACCTCGATCAGTGCGGCGAAGTCGCGCATGGCGTTCGGTGCGGCGCGTCGGCCCGCCGCAGCAGGAAGAAGAAGGGCTGGGCCATGCCCTTGCCATCCATCAGGCCGAGCAGGGTGTCGTCATCGATCCGGCGGAAGACATCCAGGATCGGCAGCTGGTCGTAGACCATCGTGGCGCTGGTCCGGTCGCGGTGGCGGATCATCCGCAGCCGGGAGCGGGAGTGGCTGGTGCTCAGCAGCGGGGTGCAGAGCTGGAACAGCCGGCCGGCCAGTCCGCTCCTGGGCATCGGCACCCGGGTGGCCAGGGCCAGCAGCGGGCCGATCCTGCCGGGGTCGAGGGCGACCTCCCCGCCGCCCGGTCCCGTGAACACTAGGGGGTGGCCATCCTCCGGACTGTCGAAGCGCTTGCCGCGCCAGTGGAAGGCCTCCAGCAGACCATCCAGCGGATGGCCGGTGGGGAAGCCCTGGCCCTCCCAGCTGCCGAGCATGGCTTCGACCTCGACGACCGGCAGGGCATCGAAGAGCTCCAGGGCGGCGGCGGTGGTGGTGCCTCCGGCCGCCAGGGCCTGCTGCACCTGTTCCCGGGGGCTTCCCATCAGGATCCGTCAGGTTGGCTGTTCAGGGACCAGTCGTACTCCAGGACGCTCAGGCGGTAGTCGCCCCGGCGCAGCAGGTCGCGATCCGCGGCGCTGACGTAGCCGCTGATGAAGTTCAGCACCGCCCGGCGGTCCCGATGCCGCCCGAACCCGTGATCGGTGGCGTAGCGGCGCTTCCAGTCGTCCCCGAACCACTGGAAGATGGCCGAGATCCCCACCGTGCCGGCGGCCCGGTCGATCTGAAGGCCGTGGCGGCTGCGCAGCCAGCGGCGGGACTGGTCTTCGAGCTGGTGCTCCAGGCTGGCCCCCCGGAAGGGCTCCTGGCGCAGGGGGGGACAGCTGATCGCCGCGCAGACCAGGGCCGCATGGATCCGGGGCTCGTCGTAGCGCCGGCGCAGGATGCCGTGCTCGATGTGGTCGAGGGTGACGGCCTCTCCGGCCACCCGGTGCCGGGTCAGGTTCCAGACCCCCCAGATGTCGCGGATGCTCGGCCGGATCGGCTCCTGGCGGATGATCGAGGCCAGGGTGAGGGCGTTGTAGGCGTTGATCAGGAACGCAATCTGTTCGGTCTCGTCCCAGGCGGCGAAGCTCGCGGCGGGCACGGCTCCGAGCTCGGCCAGGTAGGTCTCCAGGTCGCCCGGATCCCGTTGCAGTCTCCGGTAGTCGACCAGCCCGTCGCGATCCACGACGCGCTTCAGAACCCTGGCCAGCGCCTGGTGCTCCAGGGGTGGGGTGGGCGTCGCACGGGCCGGCGGTGCCGCTGGAAGTGCCGCTGGAGGTGTTGCTGACGGTGGCGAACCCGCCAGGCGGTTCGGAGCGAGGCCGCAGCCGCTGAGCAGCAGCAGACCCAGGCCCAGGGCCGGGAGGTGGCGGAGCGTCGGTGGGTTCATGGCCGTTCGGGGGGGGAGGGGGCATCGGGCCGGTCGTCGGGCTGGTCATCGGCCGGCGCGCCGCCGGCCGCGAGGGCCTCCAGCGCGAGGCCGGCGACCAGGGGGCCCCACAGCAGCAGCCGTTCGGCGTCGCTGAGCTGCCAGTCGGGCAGGCGGGACGGAAGGACGAAGTACACGAACCCGGAGAGGCTCACCAGCCGTTCAGCCCAGGCCCGCGTCGGCAGCCCGAAGGGGATCAGCCAGCTGAAGTACCAGACATGGACGATCGGTGAGAGCAGCAGCAGGGCGAGCAGATAGCGGCGGCTGAATCTGCCCAGGTCGGCACGGCGTCCGAGCAGCAGCAGGGTCACCGCCGCCAGGGCGAGCAGAAACACCCCGTTGTGCTGCACCGACCAGCTCCACACCCTGCCCACCAGATGGGGCACCAGTTCGGCGCTGCGCCCATGGCGCACGAAGGACGACCCCATCGGCACGAGGGCACAGCGGCGCCGATCACAGAAGGCCAGGGAGGCCGCGGCCATCGGCAGCAGACCGAGCAGGGCCATGGCGAGGGCCTGGCGCCAGCGCCGGGCCCGGAGCGGCTGCCAGAGCTGGTGGGCGAGCATCGGCAGGGAGATCCATTTGATCGCCACGCTGAGCCCCACCAGCAGGGCGGCGGCCAGCCGCTGCCGCGGACCCAGGGTCCAGGCGGCCGCCAGGGGCAGCAGGAACCAGCTGTCGAAATGCCCCCCTCCGGCAAAGCTCACCAGGATCAGGGGGTTCCAGCCGTAGAGCAGGCTGCGTCGGCGGCCGAAGCGGCGCACCAGCAGGGCACAGACGCCCAGGTCCGCGGCCACGAAGGCCAGCTTGAACACGAGCACGCTCGGCCCCGGCAGAGCCAGCAGCCGGAACAGCAGCTGGGTGAGCGGCGGGTAGATCGCCGTCACATCGGGATGGTTGATCAGGGCCCACCAGGGCGGGCGCCACGCCGCCAGAGCGGCGTCGGCGGGGGGCAGCTCGAACGGGTTGAAGCCGAGCAGCTGGATCTGCCCCTCCCAGAGATACCGCCAGATGTCGTCGCTCGGCTCCATCGGCAGCAGCAGCAGGCGGGCGGCCAGGGCCACCCCCCAGAACGCCCACCGTCCCACCGCCTCCAGCCGCCAGGAGAGGGCGAAGCCCCCGGCCATCACGGCCGCCGCCGGCCAGAACCGCCCCAGCACCAGCGGATCGGTGAGCTGGCCATGGGGGGCCATCAGCAGCGAACCGCCCACCAGCAGCAGGGCACTGCCGATCAGCACCCAGGTCGGCTGGCTGCGCTCGGGATCGCTCGGGATGGACAGCGCCGTGACCATCAGCTCAGTGCCGCTGCGGCCGCTGGAGCAGACGCCGCCCGTACAGCCTTCCGAGGGTGCCCAGGATGCCGAGCCCTGCCCGCAGGCTGCCCCCGATGGTTCCGGAGATCTTCGAGCGGCCGCCGCGGCGGGGATGGTGGGCGACCGCACATTCGCGGATGCGCAGACCCGCCTCGAGGGCCTTCACCTGCATCTCGATGGTCCAGCCGAAGCCCCGATCCCGCATCCCCATCGCCTCGAGGGCCTGACGGCGGACGAGCCGCAGGGGGCCCAGATCGGCATAGCGATGCCCCCAGCCCAGACGGATCAGGGTGGTGGCCAGGTCGTTGCCGAACCGCTGCACGGGGGTCAGCAGGCGTCGGCCGGCGGCAGTGGCCTGGCGGTTGCCGAGGATCAGATCCGCCTCCGGCATCAGTGCTCTCCAGCCACGGATCGCCGCCAGGTCGTCGCTGCCATCGCCGTCGCAGAACAGGATCCAGCGGACCGTGGGGGGCAGGGCGCTCAGGCCACGCCAGCAGGCACGGCCGTAGCCGGCCCGGGGTTCCCGCAGCACCTCGGCGCCGTTGGCTCTGGCCACGGTGGCGCTGGCATCCCGGCTGCCGTTGTCGACCACGC